>NZ_KV786173.1:0-1434 GCF_001806865.1 Corynebacterium sp. HMSC28B08 | reverse complement strand
GGACTCTTTCACCGTCCATCCGGTGGTTAGATAGATTTCGCCAATACCTTGTGCACCTGGAGTGGCATAAGAATTGGGTTCAGTCATTCTAAGCGTAGACCGTGTTCTCTTTGTCTCGATTGCTCCGCATATTGCCGCAGGCTGAGGTAGCACAGCGAGGAATGCGGATGTAACTTATTGTAGCGCCGTGACCATTGTCCTACGAGTAGTCGGGCATGATCAGGGCTGTCGGTGCTGTTATCTTTTAACAGTTCGTCTGGTCTCTGGCACGCTGGTAGGAACAATGTGACAGCCCGACAATCTGGCAGACGCGCCGTTGGGAATGGCTCAGCCCGACCAGATGCCAGACGGCATCATGGCGGCGAGCTGGGCTTAGAAGCTTCCCTCTGATACTTCTTTCCAGTCTGCTTTCTCCCGCTCTGCGTGGGCCAACAAACGCTTCAAACGCGCGTTTTCGTCATGAAGTCGTTGCAGTTCTTTGGCATCACTCTTCGTCTTCGACCCGTGCGTTGCCTGCCATCGGTTCAGAGTCGTTTCGCTAATCCACAGTTCAGTAAGGATCCTAGCCGTTGCCGCCCGTGATTTTTTCAATACACATGCTGCGTCGAGCTTGCGAACAATCTGTTCGAGAGTGTGTTTGTTGAACTCTTCACCATTGCCCCATTCTCCCCACCCGCAGGCAGTGAGTTCAATCGGCAACACTCAAGTCACCTAGACCTAACAAACTAGGGCACTTCATTGGTGCCAATAAATACGTTCAACTTTAGTGCGTGTGCGAGATTACGAAAAAATCCAATTTGACGTTATCTTTCTTTCGTGCGGTGGGCATCTTGCCATCATTTCCAACTCGCCGATATACCATGTCGTGTTTGACGAGTTAGAGCAGTTTTGGGCCCATATGTGTGATGTATTTCATGTGGTATTGGGGATGTGGTGATCGTAATAATGTGCGACTGTCATATTCGTAAGGGGATGTATGTTCCATGACTCAACAAGAGGAGTGAGGTTTGAGAAGGCGAAAGGTTTTCACCACAATCTGGGTGGCTGCGCTAGGGGTGTGTCTAGCCACAGCCCCACAGGTGGCAGCAGCGCCTGTCGGTAGTGCGCAGGGGCCCGAGGATTTATCGGGAGTAGCTGTGCGGTATGTGAAGTCACGAACTCCAGAAGAAGCACAGCGGATTCTCGACCAGCGCAGCAATGGATTCCAACCCTACGCGATTGAAGAGAAATACGGACCGTGCACCTTGTATCCACGTAATGTTCACGTTAGAACGAAGACGGGCGATGGCGACGCAGAGATCATCGGTTTTAAGCCAAAGACTGAATGTAGTCAGCCGGTGGAGTCAATCAAGCATGAAAGTACATTGAAGTATAAGTACTACGCGTGGTGGAGAGACGCACCACTGAAGTTCGGTGTTCCTACCCGAAGCGGTA
>NZ_KV786172.1:0-1289 GCF_001806865.1 Corynebacterium sp. HMSC28B08 | reverse complement strand
CCGGGTTTTGTTCCTAGGCATTTGCCTTGATTTCTATTATTGCTTGCGGCGGGTGCTGGTCCCAAAATTCGGTTTCCACTTCGACCGGGGTTCGGTATCCCAAGCTTTGGTGAAGCCTCGTCTCGTTCCACCATGACACCCACTCAAACGTCGCGATTTCCACCTCGACAACCTCATCCCACCTGCGAGTATGGATCAGCTCGTTTTTGTAGGAACCATTAACGTTTTCCGCCAGAGCATTGTCATAGGAATCCCCGACAGTTCCGGTGGAAGCGGCAATCCCGTGCTGGGCAAGACGCTCGTTGTAGACAACGCTGACATACTGCGAGCCGTGATCCGAATGATGAATGAGACCTGTTGTTTCCTCAGCAGACGCGATCGCCTGGTTGAGAGCTTGCAGCGGCAACGCTTCGGTGCGCATGGAATCTGATAACGCCCACCCAACGATCCGTCGGGAGTAAACATCGGTGACAAACGCGGCATACACAAAGCCTTTCTTCGTGCGCACGTAGGTAATATCAGCCACCCACAGCTTGTTCGGGCCTTCGGCTTTGAATTCTCGCTCCACCAAGTCCGGGCGTAAATCCGGCCTTTGAGGTGTGCGAGTGGTCATAGGCGAGCGGCCTTTGCCTTTGCCTGATACACCGGCTAGACGCATCAGCCGCGCGGTTTGTTCACGACCGATATCGATTCCGTCACGATGAAGAGCATGCCACATTTTCCGCACACCGTAGATGCCGTAATTATCCCGATGGATAGCACTAATGCGTTCAACCAGCACAGCATCACGAAGGCGGCGAGCACTTACCCCACGGGCCTTGGACTGACGATACCCACGCGAGGTGATGAACCCACCAGCGCGGTTTTTCTTCAACGTCTTACAGATGAACTCGACAGAGAAACGATTCCGGTATTCATCGATGAACCGGATCATTTCCGACGTTTTGGGTCGAGTTCCGACGCGAAAAAAGCTGAGGCAGCCTTTAAAAGTTCATTGGTGTCGCGTAGCTCTTGATTTTCACGGCGAAGCCTCGCGTTTTCGGCGGCCAGATCTTCAGGCACGGGTTCTGGGATGTTTCCCGCACGGCGGGCCTGTTGGGTCCATTGACGGGCTGTGTGCCATGACACCCCCAGCTTTGGGGCTACTGCCTGGCACGCGGCTTGCATCGACATATTTTCCGCCAAGATGCGGTCCTCTACAAGACGGACCACACGATCCTTCGCATCCTGGTCAAATTTTCTTGGCATATTCCAGATTTTCCCATCTACTCAAACGGAACAAAACCTGG
>NZ_KV786171.1:0-21607 GCF_001806865.1 Corynebacterium sp. HMSC28B08 | reverse complement strand
TTTTGTCGGACTTCTGCTGCACATTTGTCCCTCACCGCGAAAACACCGGCACCAGGAACTCCGAAGAGCCCACCGCCCATTTCCCGGCGCAACACCCACCAGTCATATCCCGGCGCAGCACCCGCCGCCCACGCACTCGCCCACACAATGTGCAGCAGAACTCTCACAAAAAACGCGTTTTTGTCGGACTTCTGCTGCACATTTGTCCCTCACCGCGAAAACACCGGCGTCGTGTTCCGTTTCTTAATGGGCGGGGTTTTTACTTCTAGGCCAGAGCGGTATCGGCGCGGTTTTCTACGTCTAGGCCAGAGCGGTATCGGCGCGGGTTTCTACGTCTAGGCCAGAGCGGTATCGGCGCGGTTTTCTACGTCTAGGCCAGAGCGGTATCGGCGGGGTTTTCTACGTCTAGGCCAGAGCGGTATTGGCGCGGTAGTGGGAGGGTTCCTACTTCTTGATCGGGTCCGTCTTCACTAACTGCTCCGCGAGCTGCTGCGCGTCAGCGTCCTGCCCCATGTACTCAATCATCCAGCGAACATCGCCACGATCTGCCACCCACAATGGCCGCGCATCCTCTCCGCGCAACACAGTCCACTCCACACCGCTAATCTGCTTCTTCTCGGTTTCCTCGCGGGGGTCATCCTTCGGCTTCATTACCGTTTTCATATCAGCTTTGGTCTGGGTAAGCGAGATGTATTTCTCCCCATCAATAACCCACCCGACCAGGCTGGATGGCTCCTGACCGACAGAGGTGCGTCGCGCGGAATTCGGTACCCAGTTATCGGGCATCTCCGGGTAGCGAATGGGAACACTCAAACTACGGGCATCCATGGTCAGCGCGGTTTTTGCATCGATTTCTTGCACTGGACCGGTTTTATCCGGACCGCCCGGGTTGTATGAACACAGTCCTGTAAAACCCACGGTCAAGAACGTGGCCAAAAGAAGCACCCCAAGCGACAAGATCATGTCCTTGGTGGATTGGAAAACGCGGGGCTTTTGAATCTGCACGGCGCCCATTATCGCACCGTCACCGCCCTGCCCCCAATTTTAGGTAGCGCCTTCCACACCTCAGACCCGTCAGATGGAACAATGAGAATGAACTAAACAACCCACTTTCAACAGGAAAAGAGTTGATCAATATGATCCCCGAGGTCGACCCAGCAGTCTCGCCTAACCCCGACGCGCCAGATCGAAATCTTGCGATGGAACTGGTGCGCGTGACGGAAGCTGCGGCGCTGGCTTCCGGAAAGTGGGTTGGCCGGGGTCAAAAGGAGTCTGGCGATGGTGCTGCCGTGGATGCCATGCGCATGATGATCAACTCCGTCGAAATGGACGGCGTGGTTGTCATCGGTGAGGGCGAAAAAGACGAAGCCCCCATGCTCTACAACGGCGAAAAGGTGGGAACCGGTCGTGGCTCAGCTGTTGACATCGCCGTGGACCCTGTCGACGGCACCACCCTCATGGCAGAGGGGCGCCCCAATGCGATCGCAGTGATCGCCGCCGCTGAACGGGGCAGCATGTACGACCCATCCGCCGTCTTCTACATGGAGAAAATCGCCGTGGGTCCTGAAGCTGCCGGGCTCATCGACATTGAAGCACCCGTCAAGCACAACATCGATCAGGTCGCCAAGGCGAAAGGCACGGTTCCGGGAGACATCACTTGCGTGGTTCTAGACCGCCCTCGCCACGCTGACCTAATTCGCGAGATTCGTGAAGCAGGTGCCAAGGTTCGCCTCATTGGAGATGGAGATGTGGCAGGAGCCGTGGCAGCAGCCCAGGACAACGGGGTCAACTCCGTGGACATCATGATGGGCATCGGTGGCACCCCAGAAGGTGTGATCGCAGCCGCAGCTATGAAGTGCATGGGCGGTGAAATCCAGGGCAAGCTCTGGCCAAAGGACGACGCCGAACGTCAGCGCGCCCTGAATGCCGGCCACGACCTCAACCGCGTTCTCACCACCGACGATCTGGTCAACTCCGACCACTGCTACTTTGTCGCAACTGGCGTGACCAACGGTGACATGGTTCGTGGTGTGTCCTACCACAAGAACTCGGCCACCACCCGCTCCTTGGTCATGCGCTCCAAGTCTGGGACCGTCCGCCACATCGAGTCGGTTCACCAGTTGGCCAAGCTGCAGGAATACTCCGTTCTGGATTACACCCCCGGCAACTAACCCCCCAAAAAAACTGAACGTGCCCTGTTGTCAGGCCCCGCCGCCACAGCTAGTTTCCGGCCCACGCCCTGCTGTCAGGCCCCGCCGCCACAGTTCGTTTCCGGTCCACGCCCTGTCGTCAGGCCCCGCCGCCGCAGTTCGTTTCCGGCCCACGCTCTATTGTCAGGCCCTGCCGCTACAGCTAGTTTCCGGTCCGGCAACTACCGATAGTTTCGGCCCCAACCATTCTCGGCCATGGGCCCACGTTCATGGCTAAGCTGGGTTCTAGGTACGCCTCGATGCCGAAAGTGGCGAGGGGCGTCGAATCCCCCAACGGATTCGTTAAAACAAAAGAACGTAGAACCATTCCCCCAACCGAAAGGACAACAGATGACTGAACAAGAGTTTCGCATTGAACACGACACGATGGGTGAGGTCAAGGTGCCTGCCAAGGCCCTGTGGCGCGCACAGACCCAGCGTGCTGTAGAAAACTTCCCCATTTCCGACCGCCCTCTTGAGTCCGCGCAGATCCGCGCAATGGGCCTCCTGAAGGCCGCATGTGCGCAGGTGAACATGGATCGTGGCCTGCTGGACAGCGAGCAGGGCAACGCCATTATTACCGCTGCTAAGGAAATCGCCGACGGCAAGCACGATGCGGAATTCCCCATCGACGTGTTCCAGACCGGTTCCGGTACGTCCTCCAACATGAACACCAATGAGGTCATCGCCTCCATTGCGAAGAGCAACGGTGTGGAGGTTCACCCTAACGACCACGTCAACATGGGCCAGTCCTCTAACGACACCTTCCCAACCGCTACCCACGTGGCGGCTACCGAGGCTGCCGTCAAGGACCTCATCCCAGGCCTGAAGGTTCTGCACAAGTCCCTCAGCACCAAGGCCAAGGAGTGGGAGACCATCGTCAAGTCCGGTCGTACCCACCTCATGGACGCTGTTCCAGTGACCTTGGGCCAGGAGTTTTCCGGCTACGCCCGTCAGATCGAGGCCGGCATCGAGCGCATTGAGGCTACTCTGCCCCGCTTGGGTGAGCTGCCAATCGGCGGCACCGCAGTGGGCACTGGCCTGAACACCCCAGCGGACTTCGGTGAGAAGGTCACGGCAGAGCTCGTCAAGCTCACCGGTGTTAGTGAGCTGCGCGAATGTGTTAACCACTTCGAGGCTCAGGCAAACCGCGATGGCCTGGTGGAGTTCTCCGGCGCAATGCGTACCATCGCCGTCTCCCTGAACAAGATCGCTAACGATATCCGCTGGATGGGCTCCGGCCCACTGACCGGTTTGGCAGAGATCCACCTGCCAGACCTGCAGCCAGGTTCTTCGATCATGCCAGGCAAGGTCAACCCCGTGCTGTGCGAGACCGCAACGCAGGTGGCCGCGCAGGTCATCGGCAACGATGCAGCGGTCGCCTTCGGTGGCGCCCAGGGCGCTTTCGAGCTCAACGTGTTCATCCCAATGATGGCTCGCAACGTGTTAGAGAGCTCCAAGCTGCTGGCTAACACCGCCCGCGTGTTCGCGGAGAAGCTGGTCGACGGCATCGAGCCAAACGCGGAGCACATGCGCACCCAGGCTGAGTCCTCCCCTTCCATCGTGACCCCACTGAACTCCGCGATTGGTTACGAGAATGCAGCCAAGGTCGCCAAGACCGCACTGAAGGAGGGCAAGACCATCCGCCAGACGGTCATCGACTTGGGCTTCGTGGACGGCGACAAGCTGACCGAGGAAGAACTGGACAAGCGCCTGGACGTGCTGGCTATGGCCAACACCGACCGTGACAAGTAATAACCTCGACACGGTAGCACCTTTGTAGTGCCACCTATGTCTCCTTTGGCCTCTGCCCCTCTTCGGGGTAGGGGTCTTTTTTATCGACGCCACGTTCCGCACCCCCGCTTCTATCAGTACCTTATGCACCATTTGGCAAAAGTTTGCACTGGGTGTAACTTTATATCCCGTGCAAGATTCTTCCGAAGATTTATGTGAGGATGCCGAAGGCAACGCAGCCGGCAAAAACGCTGAGACGCAAGACGTTGACCCCTGCGCACAGATGGGTCTACGCGAACGTAAACGAAGGCTCACCCGGTTGCGGATCGAGGATGAGGCCACTCGCCTGTTCCTCGAACGCTCCTACACCTCCGTAACCTTGGAAGATATCTGCTCCGCGGCGGACATAAGCCGCCGCACATTTTTCAATTACTTTGATTCCAAAGACCACGTTGCCCTGGGGGTGGCCCCACCACCCCTGACACAGGACGACCTAGACAAACTCGAAAACACTCCCCCCGCCGAAGACGGTTCGGGTCAGCCGCTGGAAAGCCGACTGTTTGGACTGTTCCTAACCCGGCGCGCAGAGCAGTTCCGCGATTGCGACGGCACGGTTCTGGACGCCCAACTGGCAGAGGAAGTTGCCCGCCGCCGTGGGTTGATCCTGGAACGCAACTCTGAATTGGCGCTTGCCAAACTGTCGCGGTTTCAGGACCTCCGTCAAAGACTGGGCGTTGCGATCACCCAGCATCTGCAGAAATTCCCCGAACAGCGCCGTTTCAGCGAAGCCTTCACCGCAGCCGAGGAAGCGTTCCTCATCGTAGCCAGCGCTATCTCCACCCTGTGGGCCTCGTCCACGCTGAACGCCCAAGAAAAAACACCCGTAGTTAACCCCCAGCGGGCGTACGCCACCTCGCGTGCACTGAGCTCCTTGCACCACAACATCGCAGAAAACGTGAAACCAGATGATGACCGGCGCGGAGCAACAGCGGGGCGTCGACAATAAAAAACCAACAACCACCAACCACCCCCAAGGAGGTGCTGTGTCCACGAAGCTAACCACGCCAGACCAGCAGAATCACCCCAGCCAATCACCAGCCGGCGGGGCAGAATCGACAAACAACAATGTGCCCCTCGTTTTCGCGTGCCTGATGCTGGGCATGCTGATGAGTTCGCTGGGGCAGATGATTTTCTCTACCGCGCTGCCCACCCTCGTGGGCGAACTGGGCGGTGCGGACCAGATGAGCTGGGTTATCACCATTTTTATGGTCACGATGACTATCGCAATGCCTATCAACGGCAAACTAGGTGATCAGATCGGTCGCAAACCGTTGTACATCACAGCAATCATTTTGTTCCTCATCGGCTCCACCATCGGTGCGCTGGCGCAGAACATGGGCATGATGATTGTGGCTCGTGGCATCCAAGGCTTGGGTGCTGGTGGACTGATGATCGGTGCACAGGCAATCATCGCCGATGTGATCCCCGCCCGTGAGCGCGGGAAATACATGGGCGTGATGGGCGCGGTCTTCGGTCTATCATCAGTGCTGGGACCATTGCTAGGTGGCTTCTTCACCGATGGTCCAGGATGGCGGTGGGCCCTATGGTTCAACCTTCCGTTGGGTCTATTCGCCCTGGTCATGGTGATTACCGTCCTGCGCATCCCGCGGCGCGGGGCCGGGGCGAACCTGGACTGGCCTGGCACAATCACGTTGACTATCGCCACTGCGTCCCTGATCCTGTTCGTCACCTGGGGTGGGCGCGAACACCCTTGGGGGTCGCCGCTTATCCTAGCGCTGATCGCGTCCACGGTGATTTTCGGAGCGGCATTCGTACTCATTGAGCGTCGCGCTGAAGACCCGCTGATTCCGATGGGGCTTTTCCGCGCGCGCAACTTCGTTTTGGCCACGTCTGCGGGATTGATTGTGGGTGTGGCTATGTTCGGTACATTGGCCTACCTGCCTACATACATCCAGATGGTGCACAACATGTCCCCCACCGCAGCTGGTTTGATGATGATCCCGATGATGGCGGGAATGATCCTGACATCCACGGTGATCGGCCGCCGCGTTTCGGCCACCGGCCGCTATAAGGCCTACCCCATCATCGGCCTAGTGATCGTATCCATCGCGCTGGCTGGCATGGGCACGTTGAAGGCCCACGATTCCCTAGTGAAGCTGGGGATTGTTCTGGCCATTATGGGTATCGGGCTGGGCTTCGTGATGCAACTGCTGGTGTTGATTGTGCAGAATACCTTCCCCATCGCTGTCGTGGGCGTGGCGACCGCATCCAATAACTTCTTCCGCCAGATCGGTGGCACACTGGGCGCGGCCATTATTGGTAGTTTGTTTACGCACCGCGTGGGCAATTTCATTACCGAGCGTATGCCCAACGCGATCCAAGACATGGGCGCGGCGGGTTCTCAGGCCGCTCAGAAGTTCGCCCAGGGTGGGTTGTCGAACCTCACCCCAGGGCATGTACACCAGCTGCCCGCGCCGTTAGCGGAAGTGATTGTAACCAGCTACAACGATGCACTGGCACCAATCCTCGCCAGCTTAACCCCCATCGTTTTGTTGGCCGCGCTCATCATGGTGTTCGTCCGTCAGGACAACCTCAAGGAGACCATTCACTAGACCTAGCACCGGTCAACATTGAAGGCCAGCGGGGACGACTGTTTCTAGCTCGAACAGCTCGTCGCGCTGGCCTTGTTCTCTTGTCGTGTGAGGCCGTGCTCCTCACGGCGCTCTGGTCGCTGCTTCGCTACGGCAACTCACCCGCGGCTTCTTCCTCCTTGTACTGTCCCCACGCCGGCCCCTTTTCCAGCACCTTCTCCATAATCAGGTTGTGGCGCCACTTGCCCTTCTTCGGGCCGTACGTCATCTGCGCCATGGAGTGCAGGATTCCGACTTTCTGAAAACCACGCGATTCGTGGAGCTTCACGGAGGATTCGTTCTCGGGGAAGATGCTGGAGTGCATAGCCCAGTAGCCTTGCGTTGCGGCGTCGCTAATCAAGTGATCCAGCAAGCTGCCGGCCACTCCGCGCCCCTTGGCATCGGCGGAAACGTAGATCGAATCCTCGATAACACCGCGAAATACTTCGCGATGACTCGCGGGCGTGGCGGTGATCCAACCGAGGACTTTGTCTCCGTCCACAGCCACGAACGCCAAATCCATGATGCGATGGTGTGAAAAACCCAACCAGTCGGGCGCCTCTCCTTCAAAAGTCGCCTGACCGGTATCCATTCCAGCCTGGAGAATGTCGCGGACCTGCGGATAGTCGCGCTCCGTCATCGGCCGAATATCAAATGATCTGTCCTGAGCGGATGTCATGCCAAAAATTGTGCCCTATGGGTGGTGGGCACCGCCACTTGGCGCCGGTGTGAGTGCACCCGAGGTCACTTTTTAACCGACGCCCCGCTGCCCGTCAGCCTGCCCATCTTTGGCTAGCCATTTTCCAACAAGTCGGTTACCAATTCCGCGACCCGGGATCGTTCGGAGCGCGTGAGGGTGATATGTGCGAACAGTGGGTTGCCTTTGAGCTTCTCGATCACCGCCTGAATGCCGTCGTGCCTACCCACGCGAAGGTTGTCCCGCTGCGCCACATCGTGGGTCAGAACCACGCGAGAATTCCGGCCTAGGCGGGATAGCACGGTCAACAACACGTTGCGCTCGAGGGATTGTGCTTCATCAACGATGACAAAACTGTCGTTCAAGCTCCGGCCACGGATGTGAGTAAGTGGCAGGACTTCCAGCATCCCGCGCGCGTCGATTTCCTCGAGCACATTTTCGCTGACCACTCCCTCGAGAGTGTCGTACACCGCCTGCGCCCATGGGTTCATTTTGTCTGATTCGCTGCCGGGCAGGTATCCCAAGTCTTGCCCACCCACGGCATACAGTGGCCGGAATACAACGATTTTGCGATGCGTACCGCGTTCCATCACCGCTTCCAGACCCGCGCATAGGGCGAGTGCAGACTTACCCGTACCTGCCGAACCGCCGAGCGATACAATGCCGACCTCTTCGTCGAGCAATAGATCAAGGGCAATGCGTTGTTGAGCACTGCGACCGCGAATGCCGAAGACCTCCAGGTCAGCCGGCACTTGACGCGCCCAACCATCACCGGTCGTGCGGGCCAGTGCGGATTGGCTGCCCGCAGTTAGTTGCAAGCCGCAGTGGATGGGTAACTCGTCAACTTCTTCCCCGTCGACGGTAAGCGCACCCGTGAGTTCGACCTCCGCTGTTTCGTACAGCTCATCAATGAGGTGAGACGGGACTTCTGCGCGGGCCATGCCCTTGTAACCTGTGAGGACCACGTCTTGAGCATGGTATTCGTCGGCATCCAATCCCACCGCGCCCGCTTTCACTCGCAGCGGAACGTCCTTCGTCACCAGCGTGACGTCGTGACCCTCTGCGCGCAGGTTGAGGGCACATGCCAGAATGCGGTGATCATTGTCCTCGCCACGCAGACCGCTGGGCAGGACCGACTGGTCGATGTGGTTGAGCTCCACGTGCACGGTTCCACCTTCGTCATTCACTGTGGTCGGAATATCCAAGCGCCCGGTGGAGTGACGAAAGTCTTCCAACAACCCTAGGGATTGGCGTGCAAACCATCCCAGCTCGGGGTGATGACGTTTTCCTTCCAATTCACTGATCACCACAACCGGCAGGATAATCCGGTGTTCTGCGAACTTCAGTAGCGCCCATGGATCAGAAAGCAACACGGACGTATCCAGAACATAAGTCTTCACCCCCTGCTCTGCTGCTTGTGAAGCCGAAGCTACTGGTGTGTGGACGGTGGTGTTGGCTGGCAGTGTCATGGAGGCAAAACTCCTCTTAACGGGATCTAGTCGGGGTGTTGGTCGCGTTGTGGCGACCCAACCTGTCCACTACCCGAAGCTAGAAGGCGCCAGTGGAAATTACATGTGTGAAAGATGAATAACTAGTTAACTCCCCTGAGACGCAGGAAACCCGACCATGAGGAGGGCTTTCCCTCCCCGCAGTCGGGGGAATCAAGTCTCACTTAAAGGTGAGACTTTTACATGCGACGGGGAATCGACTTAGCGATTCATCGTTGTTGCAGTGAACGTGCCAGAGGCATCCTTAGCCCACTTCAGCACACCATTTTGGAAGGACTGGGTCCAGCCAGAAGCAGCATCGCCCTTCTCAGGTGCGGTTGGCAGCCCCAGTTTGTTGTCCAGGCCACCTTCCTTCGCCCAGGTCTCACCGATCTTGCCCTTCAATGGCACAGCACCAGTGTCCTTGGAGTAGGTCATCCAACCCTTTTCAAACGTAGCTAGGACGTTGTTATCGTCCTCGTCCACGTCCTTCAGCATTCCGAAGGCACCTGCCTTACCACCTGCGTTATCCCAAGCGGTCTTGATCTCAGCGGGCAGATCCTTCTCGTCGTCGGATCCGTCCATGTCGTCCGCATCGCCATTCTTGTCATCGGCATCGTCGGCATCGGTCTTCTTTGCGCCAGTCATGGCGTCGTCGTCCTTGTCATCCTTATCGGACTCGGACGTAGCGGACTCCATTGCGGAACCAGCTGCGGACGTAGCAGAACCAGCAGCATCACCAGCAGCGCTGGTGGCCTCATTGGCCTTGTTCTTCGCATCATTCTGCGCGTCATCGGAACAGGCAGCTGCGCCGAGCAGCAGTGCAGATCCAGCAGCAATTGCGGCAAACTTACGACGTACGTTCATGATTAAACCTCTTCTTTCGTCGTCTTTTGTTGAACCGTCACCATTCCTACCGAATTCTCAGGGCCCGATGGGGTCTCAATCTATATTGTTATCAACTCTTAACCAACGTTCCCTGAGGTAGTAGCCACCCGTTTTCCGCGCTCAACCTTTCCTTTTACGCTCTCCCTTCGCACCCACCTGGCGTGAACTACCCGCTTTTCTCCCCCGGCAAATCCCTACAAAATCCTGCACCTCATCGGCGTCCCTGTCTTTCCTCCACACCAACGCAACGCGTGTCCCGCCTACGCGAGGGGCGTCGAAAAGATCCCGATGCACAACCCCTGGCTGGTTAATCGCCCGCAGAAGGGGGCGCGGCGCAATGACCACGCCCACATTGGCCGCCACCACCAGCAATCCTTCGCGGACCTTCGCCAGATCGACCCGACCCGCCGCGTCAGGTTCTGCATTAATTATCTCATCCTCGACATCCACCAACGTCGCACTCTCCACGACCTTCAACGGGTGATCCTTCGGCGCCGCAACTCCTAGCTGTTCGTCGTACAATCGCACTTCGTGCAGGTCACTCTCTTTTCCACCGACGCCCCCTTGTTCCCCACACGGCAACCGCACAATGGCAACATCGGCTGCGCCCGCCTGGACGTATTTGAGTGGGTCATCCGCCTGCGCCGATGCGATCTTCCAGCTGGGAATGCGCTCGTCATACCGGTTGAACCACTTATCGGGCTGCACCCCGGGACTATAGACAACGCGCAAGAATTGTTGAGGCATGGTCAACATCATAAAGTGGGGGTGTGACTAACGCAGAAAGCGGAAATTCCGCTACCCCACAGACCGAGGGCGCCTCAGCAGCATCGCGCTCAAAGAAGTCCGGACCACCCATGAAGCCCATGACCGCGGCTAAAAAACTGGGTATCTACCTGCCGGCCGCCCCGGAGGAATTCCAGAATTCTCCTCTTTCCCACGAGGATTTCGTCAGCTACCAAATTAACCCGCCGGAATGGCTGCAGGAACTGCGCCGAGAAGGGCCGCATCCTCGCCCGGAAGTTGCTCGCCGTTTGGGCATCACTATCACGGCTCTGAAGAACAATCAGATGGACAAGCCGCTCACCACGACGGAGATCAAGGCGATGCTGGAGGACCAGCCCGACTGGTTGCGGCAAGCTCGGCTGAGCTTGGCCCAGCAGAGAGAAGAACGTGGCGAGGGCTCCAAGCAGGAGAGCTAAACAGGAAAACGAAAGAGGCGGGGTATCGACAACGATTGTTGCTGATACCCCGCCTCTGGTCCTCAAGGTGACGAGCCTCAGAACCACCCGGTTACACACTGACCTCCACCACCTTCGCATCGCGGTGCGATGACATCGTGCTGGTTTGTCATGGTTTCCGACAGGTGACGAGTCTGCCGGCAACCCCGTGCGAACTGAGTTCCTTTTCGATCTATCCACGCGCCGCCAAGTTCCCTTGGCTCCGACTGCCGCGCATGAGGAGGTAATTCTAACGACAATCGGCACACGAGTGCGCTCTTCAACGAGGAGAAGAAGCCCGCTGGCAAGCTACTCGAATGAATGGATAGGAATCCACAACTGCAGTGCGCCTCAGGTGACTAGCCTGTGACACAACGTCAGGTTAGCCAACCCTCAGTTCAGATGTCAATATTTTCGCAACATTTTTGTTTTTTAATTAGCACCCTACCCCCACTTACCCCCTAAATGATGCAACGCGTATCTGACATTGCTTTTTAAAGGCGTTACTATGTTTATAAGCAATCAGAGACGCACGTCACACTTTAAGTAACGTTCGTATCTGGCCCACACCGTTACCGTGTGCAAAATAAAACTCTTGCGCACGTTTGACTATCACCTCTCGGAGGAAGCAATGAAGAACTACCTGCCACGTACCATCTTCGAAGAAGAGCACAACATGTTCCGCGAGGCCTGCCGCGCATTCGTCGAGGCAGAGGTTCGCCCGAACGTTGCGCGTTGGCACGACCAAGGCTACTGCGACCGCGATCTCTACAAGAAGGCCGGCCAGCAGGGCCTCCTGGGCGTTATGGCCCCGGAAGAGTTCGGCGGCGGCGGAATGGGCGACGATTACCGGTTTAACGCGATCCTGTCTGAGGAGCTCGCAAATGCAGACTCCGGCTCCGTCATCGTGGGCATCCAGACCATCAACGACCTGGTAATCCCATACCTCACCCGCTTCGGCAACGATGACCAGAAGGAGCGCTTCCTCAAGCCACTGTGCGCTGGCGACAAGATCGCCGCTCTGGCAATGACCGAGCCTGGCGCAGGCGCTGACCTCGCTGGCATCCGTTCTTTCGCACGCAAGGACGAAAACGGCGACTACATCCTCAACGGCTCTAAGACCTTCATCTCCAATGGCGTTCAGGCTGACTTCACCCTCGTTGTCGCCGTCACCAACCCAGAAGCAGGTCGCGCTGGCGTTTCCATGCTGATCATCGAAGATGGCATGGAGGGCTACACCAAGACCGGCCCTCTGAAGAAGGTCGGCTTGAAGTCTCAGGACACCGCCGAGCTGTCCTTCGAGGACGTTCGCATTCCGAAGGAGAATCTGCTGGGCGAAGAGGGCGCTGCTTTCGGCTACCTGCGCACCAACCTGGCTCAGGAGCGCCTGTCCATCGCCGTCGGTTCCATCGCTACCTCCCGCCGTGCGTTCGACTTGGTTTACAAGCACTCCCAGGACCGCAAGACCTTCGGCAACCGTCTGGTTGACCACCAGGCATACCGATGGGAGCTGGCTAAGATGGCTACCGCTATCCAGGCCGCACAGTCCTTCGTGGATGCAGCCATCATGGAAAAGGTCGAGGGCAAGCTCGACGAGGTTACCGGTGCCATGGCCAAGTACCACACCACCGAGCTACAGATTGAGGTCGTTAATAAGGCCCTGCAGATGCATGGTGGTTACGGCTTTATGATGGAGTACCCAATCGCTACCCACTACCTGGACTCCCGCGTCCAGCCAATCTACGGTGGCCCGAACGAAATCATGATTGAGATCATCTCTCGCCGTCTGGCCAAGGGCGACCAGTAGTCTCCCTCCCCCACGCCCCTCACCTGTTGATTCAGGTTGGGGGCGTTCTTCTTTTTCTTCACTTATTTTACCCTGCAGGGTATATTCGCTCGAGTACAAGCACGAAACGCTCAGCCTGCCGATTGATCGGTAGATAGACTATTTTTCACGCACCGACCATCGAGGAAGGATGTCATCCGCATGAAACTCGATCCTGAAACCCTCACTCCCGCACTCAACCGCCTCAAGCGGGCACGAGGCCAACTAGATGCCGTCATTCGCATGATAGAAGAAGAACGCGATTGCCAAGACATCGTTACTCAACTCGCGGCCGCATCTAAAGCGATCGACCGCGCGGGTTTTAACATCGTCGCCACTGGCCTACAGGAATGCTTGGCATCCGATAATCCTGACATGGACCCAGCCAAGCTGGAAAAAATGTTTCTCAGCCTGGCTTAGAGAATCTCCAGTCCGCACAGCCCCCCCGACCGTCTTAAGTGGCGACAGTGACTGCAGGACCCTAACACCCCGGCCCCTCTACGCCTCCACCACCGCCACGTACGCCGCAATGCTGATTAAGAACACCCCAAAGGCCGCTCGCAGCGCACTTGCGGGCACTTTTGAGGAGAACGCCGCACCGGACAAAACCCCCACGATCACCATCGCCATCACCGGGGCGACTGTCGGGATGTCCACAAGCAGAATCTGGTCGCCCCGAAGCACCAGGGCGACCACCGTGTTAATGAAAATCACCAACAGGGATGTCCCCACCGCCTTTTGCATTGGCAGAGCCAAGGCCATCGTCAACGCGGGCACAATGAGGAAACCACCGCCCACACCAAAGAACCCCGTCAGAAATCCCACGGCGACGGCCGCGCTGGCAAACAACACCGGCCGGTCGGGTATCCACCCTGATCTGTAGGAATACGCCTGGCTACTCACTACCGTGGCAACGGCGCCAGCCCCAGAGGTGGCTGTTGTAGTGCGTGGCGTGGCGTCGGTAGACCCTTGTCCAGAGCTCCAGACACCCCGCAACATCAGAACGGCGACAAGCACCAACAACGCCGCGAAATACAGCATAAAGTGGGTACCGGAAACGCGATGCGCCACGGAGGTTGCAGCCACCGAGCCAATAATGCCCAGCACACCAAAAGCGACACCGCGTGGGACCAGTACGTGCCCCTGCCGCAGGTGAGTCGCCCCACCGACAACGGCCCCCACCGCCACAACGGCGAGGGAGGCCACCACAGCCTGTGTGTGCTCCATGCGCAGGCCGTACACGAACAGTGGGATGGCCAAAATGGCCCCGCCACCGCCGAGTAGTCCCATGAGAAGCCCGATGGCCAAGCCACCAGCAATTCCCAGTAGCACCGCGCCCTCCCTTTAGATTCCGCGGTAGTCAGCGGGGCGCTTTTCGACGAACGCGGTGATGGCCTCTAGGTGGTCTGCGGTCTTGGCCAGTCGCGCCTGCGCGTCGGCTTCAGCCGCCGCGGCATTTTCAACCAGGTCGGCGCGGGTCACCAGCCCCTTCATCTCCTTGTAGGCGGCGGTCGGGCCCTTTGCGAATTTCGACGCCACGCTGGCCACCGTCTCGCGCAAATCTTGGGGCTCAACCACCCCGGTGACGAGGTCCAAGCTCTGTGCCCGCGGCGCGTCGATTTTTTCGTCAAGAAGTAGCACTTCGAGGGCCTTGGAGCGGCCCAAGCGTTGCACCAGGGATTCCGATAACCCCGAATCCGCAGCTAAGCCCACGCCGGTGAAAGCAGCTTTGAAGGAGGCCTGCGTGGACATGTAACGCAGATCGCAGGCCATGGCGATCGCCCAGCCAGCGCCAGCGGCTGGGCCTGCGATCTCGGCGATCACTGGTACCGGGATGGAGAGCAGTGCGGCCATCATCGGGTTGTATTCCTCAACCACTTTGCCCATGCCCGCACCGGTCTTCATGTGTTCCAGTTGTTCCTTGAGGTCCTGCCCAGTGCAGAAGGATTTCCCCTCAGCGCGCACAACGACGGCGCGCACAGCTGGCGACTCGGTATCTTCCCCAGCCCGGGGTGCGCCGGCATCGCGAGCGGCCTCAGCGAACGCGTCCTTAAGCGCAAGGCGCAGCCCCTGATTGAGACTGTTGTACGCTTCCGGACGATTAATGGTGATGGTGCGCACACCGTCTTCCGTGCGCACCTGGACGAGCGAGTTTGTCATGCATCACACGCTACCAGCCCAACCAGACACGGCTGGGCGCTCACACCGGAACGCGGAAGCTAAACCAGCTTCCAATCCTCGAGACCTTCGTACAGTGGGAAGTCAGCTGCGACCTTCTCCACGCGCTGTCGCAGAGCCGCGGTATCGGCGCTTTTTCCAGCGGAAAGAGCGGTACCGATGATGTCGGCTACCTCGGTAAACGCTGCCGCATCCAGACCGCGCGAAGCTAGCGCTGAAGAGCCGATTCGCAAACCGGAAGTGACCATCGGTGGGCGTGGGTCGAAAGGCACGGCGTTGCGGTTGACCGTGATGCCAACCTCGTGCAGCAGATCCTCCGCCTGCTGACCATCCAGTTCGGAATTGCGCAGATCAGCCAGAACCAAGTGCACATCCGTGCCACCGGTGAGAACCTGCACACCTGCATCCTTGGCATCCTGGGCAGTCAACCGCTCGGCCAAGATCTTGGCGCCTTCCAGGGTGCGGGCCTGACGATCGCGGAACTCCTCGGTCTGCGCCACCTTCATAGCCACTGCCTTCGCGGCCACAGCGTGCATGAGTGGACCGCCCTGCTGGCCAGGGAACACTGCGGAGTTCAGCTTCTTAGCCCACTCCTGCTTCGCCAAAATCATGCCCGAACGCGGTCCGCCCAGCGTCTTGTGCACGGTGGTGGAAACCACATCTGCGTGTGGAACCGGCGATGGGTGCAACTCGGCGGCAACCAAACCAGCGAAGTGGGCCATATCAACCCACAACTTCGCCCCAACTTCATCCGCGATGGACTTGAAGGCTGCGAAGTCCTGGTGGCGCGGGTAGGCGGACCAACCGGCGATCAGAACCTGTGGCTTCTCCGCCAAGGCCTGCTCGCGGATCTTGTCCATGTCCAAGCGCATGGTCTCTGGATCAACCTCGTATGCAGCAACCTCGTAGAGCTTGCCGGAGAAGTTCAAGTGCATACCGTGGGTCAGGTGCCCACCGTGAGCTAGGGACAGACCCATGATCTTGTCACCAGGGTTCGCCAGGGCCATAAGAACCGCAGCGTTGGCCTGCGCACCAGCGTGGGGCTGAACGTTGACAAACTCTGCACCAAAGACGGCCTTCGCACGGTCACGCGCTAGGTCCTCGACAACATCCACGTGCTCACAGCCACCGTAGTAACGGCGGCCGGGGTAGCCTTCCGCGTACTTGTTCGTCAGCACGGATCCTTGTGCCTGCAACACCGCACGTGGCACGAAGTTTTCGCTGGCAATCATCTCCAGGGTGCCACGCTGGCGCCCCAATTCACCAGCGAGCGCCTGTGCAACCTCGGGATCGAGCTCAGCCAGCGGAGTATTGTGCTGACGGGCGTTATTGCCCGCGGCGGAATTGGACGGAGAAGTCATGTGTCTGAAGAGCCTTTCAATTGATGCTTTTTGCGACTAGTTCAGTTTAGCTGGTCTGCTATAACACCGGCGTTTTGCACCCGCATCGCCCCCTCCCCTTCACCCTTGCCTCTGCACATCATGCGCCACCATTCCACCAGGCTTAACATTCATTTCAGAATTAGCCCCCGACCGTGCACAATGTGTCCTATGAGTTCCCCCAGCCCCTACATTGAGCTGGACCGCGAGCAGTGGCGAAAACTGCGCAAGTCCATGCCCCAAGTCCTTACCGAGGATGAACTGGAGCAGCTTCGCGGCATCGGCGATGAGATCGACCTCGAAGAAGTCTCCGAGGTCTACCTGCCGTTGTCGCGTCTCATCAATCTGCGTGTACAGGCCCACCGCCGGCTCAACCAGGTCACGGAGACCTTCTTGGGGGAACCCGTTCCACCCATTCCGTACATCATCGGCGTCTCTGGCTCCGTGGCAGTCGGCAAATCAACTACTGCCCGTGTGCTTCAGGTTCTGTTGCAGCGTTGGGAATCTTCACCAAACGTGGATCTCGTCACCACCGATGGTTTCCTCCTACCCACTGCCGAGCTTGAAAGACGCCGGATTTTGCACCGCAAGGGTTTCCCAGAATCCTACGATCAAGCAGCTCTGTTGGATTTTGTCACACGGGTGAAGTCCGGCACCCGTAATGTGAAGGCCCCCGTGTATTCGCACGAGGCTTACGACCGCATCTCGGGAGAATACATCACCGTAGATGCCCCTGACATCCTCATTTTGGAAGGCCTTAACGTACTGCAGACAGGGCCTACCCTGATGGTTTCGGACCTCTTCGATTTTTCTGTCTACGTCGATGCCCGGCGCGAGGACGTCGAGGACTGGTACATCGATCGCTTCTTGCGACTGAAGAACACCGCGTTCAAGGACCCGCGCGCCCACTTCCACCACTTCGCGGAGCTCACGGACGAGGAAGCCACCGTCATTGCTCGTGAGATCTGGCAGACTGTGAACCTTCCCAACCTCATGGAAAATGTACTGCCCACCCGCGTGCGCGCCTCTCTAGTGCTACGCAAGGGTGCCGATCACTCGGTGCAAAAGGTGCGCATGCGCAAGATTTAGTAAAGCTGTTCTGCGGGGTGGACCCACAGCGCGGGCTTTTCCTTCCTTTTCCTGTCCCCCGCCCCTACCCGTCGCACGCATGCTTCCGCATAGTGGGCCCACAGTGCGGGCTTTTTCTTCCTATTCCTGTCCCCCGCCCTACCCGTCGCACGCATGCTTCCACCTAGTGGGCCCACAGCGCCTTTTTATCCCGACGCCACCCCGCGCCATGCCGTCACAAGCCGAAGCGGCGGTGACGCTGGGAGTATTCGCGAAGGGCACGCAAAAAATCGACTCTGCGGAATGCAGGCCAATAAGTATCCGTAAACCAGATCTCCGAATAGGCCGACTGCCACAGCAAAAAGCCGGACAGCCGCTGTTCCCCAGACGTGCGGATCACCAAGTCCGGATCCGGTTGATCCGAGGTATACATGTGCTCCCCCAGCGCCTCTGCGGTGATCTGGGAAGCAATGTCTTCAGCTGGAACCCCGCGCCCAGCCAGTTGCCGTACCAGCTGCTGCACGGCGTCGACAATCTCCTGCCTGCCCCCGTAGCCCACCGCAATGTTTACGCGTACGCCGGTGTGATCCTTGGTGAGTTCTTGGTTTTTTTGCAGGCGAGTCCGCAGTGCTTCGGGTAACAAGTCGAGCTGGCCTACGCAGCGCAAACGAAAATCGGACTCGTGACCGGCGAGTTCTTCGGAGACTTCACCTATGATATCGCAAAGTAACGACAGTTCTTCTTCGCTGCGCTTGAGGTTTTCGGTGGACAGTAGATAGACCGTGACGTTCGGAATGCCTAGCTCATCGCACCACGAACAGAGCTCGGCTATCTTCTGTGCACCCACGCGGTGGCCGTGGGATACGTCAGTGAAACCGTTTTCCCGGGCCCACCTGCGATTGCCGTCAGCCATGATGGCGACGTGTTGAGGCTGCGGCTTATCGCGCAACTCGCGGGCGAGTTGCGCTTCATAAGCTGGGTACAGCAATCGCGGGATCTTTTTCACGGCACCGATCTTACTGTGCTTCTCCACGGTATTTGGGACGCAATCCCATTAGGGGCTTACTTGCCTGTTGAGACCGCCGTGTCACCGACGATCTTCGGGGGTACCCCCGAGATCAGTTGCATTATCCCCACGCTCAGTTGAGCTGTCCCCATCGCGGTGAGGTCGGGCATGCCGTTCCGCATCGATGGCAGCGGGGCCGGTGAGGGTGCCAGATGAGGGTTCGAAACGCTCATCAGTGACGGGCACCTCAGTGCGGGCGAACATTGCGGAGCGCCCAGCGGTTTCGTCGAACCCTTCCTCCTTCATCCGTCGCTCCAAGGTTTCGGTATCGAACAGGTCGATGCCGTGCTTATCGGCAAAAGCCCGGCGGCGCTCCATGCGACGGATTCGCTTGTTCATAGCGAACCCCAGCAGGAGTACGACCAGCAAAAGCGCGACGATAACAAACAGCCCTACAGGTGCTGCTTTGCCAAATTCTGCTCCCATTGGGCCCGATTTTTCGGCTTGGGCAACAACCCACGTTTGGATGCCCTCCATTGAAGCAAAACTACCGGTCTGGTTGGTGCCGAAGTTGATGGACGCAGGCACGGCAGATGGCGCATCCACTAGTGGCAGTGCGCTGAGGGTGAGGGTGTTCATGGGGTGCAATCATTCCTTACAGCGAAAACATCGGGGTTGGTAGTAGGCGGTGCTTGCTACTTAAGCATTGTCGTCGCTGGCTAGGCCGGCAAACAAATCATCTTCGGGTAGTTCGGTGTGAACGCGGGTTTCGGCGAGCTCAAACTCTTCCGTCGGCCAGATTTCGCGTTGGATATCAGGATCGCCGATGAAGAACTGGCCTTGCGGATCAACTTGGGTCGCATGAGCACGAAGGGCATCATCCCGCCGTTCAAACCAATCACCGACATTCACCCGAGTGGTTACGCGGTTCAAGATGTCTGGAAACCTCTTCGTAAAGCTTAAGAACTGCACGACCGACCCGGGGAGTTCGACTCCGCGGTGCGCGAGGGCGTCGGCCAGAAGTTCAAAACGCTGCCGAATGAAACCGTGGGTGTAGTAGAGTTTTTTGATCTCCCAGGGTTCACCGAGTTCTGGGTGATAACTGGCATCGGCGGCGGCTTCCCATGCACGCATGGATACCGCGTGTACCTTGATGTGATCCGGGTGTGGGTATCCTCCGTTTTCGTCGTAGGTGATGATGACGTGGGGGCGGAAATCGCGCACAACTTTCACCACGCGCTGGGTAACCTCGTCAGTGTCCTCGAGCGCAAAGCAACCATCCGGCAATGGTGGCGGCGGGTCACCTTCGGGCAGGCCCGAATCGACGTATCCCAACCATTCGTGTTCCACGCCGAGGATGCCGGCGGCTTTTGCCATCTCTTCTTTACGGACGGGGACGATATCTTCGACCGGCTCCATCGATGGATTGAGGATGTCGCCGCGTTCGCCGCCCGTGCAGGTGAGCACCTTCACGCGATGGCCCTCATCAATGTAACGGGCCATGGTGGCTGCACCCTTGCTCGATTCGTCATCGGGGTGCGCATGAATAGCCAGCAAACGGTAGGTATTCACAATTCTCCAATCCGATCGTTATACCGTTACAAACTTACTCTGCTGCCGGGAACAATCTGAAACGACCGACAGGCTGCCGGTAGAACGTAGGAAGCATTCCCCGTGGGTTACGATGGATCCATCATGGATGCAGTGAATTCCCCAGACCCTCGCGAGCGCTCGAACTCCGCTGTCCCCAAGGCCGCCCGTTACCGCCAAAGTCAGGCGAAAAAGATGGACGAGCGCTACGGCAACGAACGCTCCAACAAATTTGCCGGTCGCTTGATGGTCGTAGTGTTGCTGGCGATTCTCGTTGCTGCAGCGATTTACATTGTCTCGCAATTCCTCAATACCACCTCGGCGGATGTCACGGCGGTGGAATCGGGTGGCAAGGTTGTCTCTCCGGAACAACTCAGCATGAGCGTGGACGTCACCCGCTCTGATGCCTCGAAACCGGCATACTGCATTGTGACCGCACTGGACTACGACAAAAACGAGGTTGGCCGCCGGGAGTTCTTGATCCCCGCTGGCGGAGCGGAAGTTACGCGTTGGCAGGTAGAAATCAATACCCGCAAGGAAGCCTACGCAGCGACCGTCTACGGTTGTTCCTCGACCATCCCCACGCACCTGCAGGGCTAAAGGGCACGGGCATTTTCTGCGGTTGGCGTTGCGACGTCTCACTGCGGGTTGAGCGTTAACCTCCGAAGCTTTAGCGCGAGAATTTTCTACGGTTGGCGGTGCGACGTTTCACCGCGGGGCCACCACTGCGATTTGCCCCTAGCGAGCTACAGCGTTTGATCATGACCAACCGCAGCGTATGTTGACGGCAGGCCACGGTGATTGATCATGACCAACCGCAGCGTATGTTGACGGTAACACCGTATAGAGCCGTTGTGGGTACACCGTGGATGCAGGAGCATGCATTACCCTGCTACCTTTAGACCCGTATTAGACATAACCTCACTGTGCACATGATCGTGGCGATACCTTCGATCAACGCAATAGCGCCCACGCACATAGCCCTCGAACACTAGGAAGGCACATACCATGGCTGATAACCAGACGAACTGGCTTACCCAAGAATCTTACGACCGCCTGAACGCTGAACTCACGGCCTTGAAGGAGAACCGTCCGGTTCTGGCAGCTGAGATCAACGAGCGCCGCGAAGAGGGTGATCTCAAGGAAAACGGTGGGTACCACGCTGCTCGTGAGCAACAGGGTCAGGAAGAAGCCCGCATTGCTTACCTGGAAGAGCTGCTGGACAACGCCACCATCGGCGAGGCCCCGCAGGAGTCCGGTGTGGCCCTGGTCGGCTCCGTCATCCACGTCTACTATGACGATGACGAGGACGATAAGGAGACCTTCCTGATCGGTACCCGCGGCCTTGAGTCCTCTAACCCCGATTTGGAGACCTACTCCACCGACGCCCCGCTGGGCGCGGCCATCGTTGGTGCAAAGGTGGGCGAATCCCGCGAGTACCAGACTCCAAACGGCGATACCGTCAAGGTCACGATCGTTTCGGCTGAGCCATACGACCCCGATCTGGATATCCCCCGCGATCAGCAGTAAGCACCATCTCGGTCACATGCCCCGCCCTCTCGTCCCCTGTAGGCGGATAAACCCCGCCTCATTGGGAGGCATGATACGCTTCGGCAGCGCCGCAGACTTGATCGGTTGAGCGCAGGCTAGCACGCACAAAGGGAGGGTGCCCACCGCAACCGCGGTGGGCACCCT
>NZ_KV786170.1:0-42478 GCF_001806865.1 Corynebacterium sp. HMSC28B08 | reverse complement strand
CCGAAGATGTTGCATTCACCGCCTGACCCTTCCGTGCCAATTTGTCGGAGTTCTGCTGCACATTTGTGCGAGCTGCGGTGGGACGGTGCTGGGATGGGGTGATGTGCGGTTGCGCGGTGCTGCGGTGGGGCGACGGGGCAGTGCGGCGATGCTGCGGCGGAACGGCTGGGCGGCAGAGCGGCTGGGCGATGCGCGGTGGGGCTGGGCAGTGAGGCAATCCTGCGGTGGGTTCCGGGAACAGCCACGATGAGGGAGCAGCGGGGTAGAACAGAAACCGTGTCCGCCCTTCAAGGTGCACAGAACGCATACACGTGCTAGAAATCGAGAACAGATCGGTTCAAAGAGGGGGAATCGGGGGATTTTCGCATGCAGACGCAATCGCCACCTACGCTGCCCAAGGACAAGCAGCCGTTTATTAAGTTTTTGATGCCTGCAATCATGCTGATTGCCGTGGCGGGAATGATCGCCGCCATGGTGATGAGTGGGGCAGGGCGCAGCCCGATGACGTTCATCTTCCCGCTGATGCTGCTGGGCAGCATGGCCATGATGTTTCAGCCGGGACAGAATGTGGATGAAATCCGGCGGTCGTTCCACCGGCACATCGATGCGCTCAGCGATACGATTCAGCGCAAACGCCGGGACCAGCTGCGTTCCATGGAAGCAGTTCATCCGAACCCGGCGGCACTGTGGACGTTTCTCGCTCACGACGAAGTTTCGCAGGCACCACCGGGAGTGGTTCGGCTCGGTGTCGCCGTCCAGGCACCAGAGGATCCACTGGACATACCGGTAACCGCCCCGCCGGAGGATCTGGAACCTGTCAGTGCCATGAGCTTGCGCGACCTGGCCATTCGATCCGCGACTATCGAAGCGCCTGTGGCGGTGGACCTGGCAAGTTTTCAGTGCGTGGTCATCGTGGGGGACGGCGCGCCGGGGTTAGCTCGCGCCATGCAAGCGCAACTTGCGATGCAGGACCCAACCCAGGTGGGGATTACTGGACCGCACGATGAATGGTTGCCACATGATGGCCCGAAGCGCACTCATTTCGTTACTGGTGGCCATCCGGTGACGATGGGAGCGGTAGTGATCGAGCCATCCACGGAATGGGTCAGTGCCGCCAAAGCGCAAGGGCTGCTGTTGAAGGTGGACCCAGACCGGGTGATGCATGCGTGGACGGTTGATGGGTGGGCGCCCTTCGGTGTGGCGGATGCGCTCTCGGATGTGGAGCTAGCTCGGGTTTGTCGGGCGCGGGCAACGGTGAAGGGCAATACGTCACTACTGGAATTGCCCGGCGGCGACTTGCGGGCCCCGATCGGGTTTTCGTCCTCGCCGGTGTACTTGGACATCAAGGAAGCTGCGCTGGGTGGTATCGGACCTCATGGGTTGTGCATCGGCGCCACAGGTAGTGGGAAATCTGAATTATTGAAATCAGTAGTAGTCAGCTTCGCCCATCAACATTCGGCCGAAGAGTTAAACTTTATTTTGGTGGACTTCAAAGGTGGCGCGTCCTTCCTCGGGTTGGAACGTCTGCCCCACACCAGCGCGGTGATCACTAACCTCGCGGACGAGGCCGGGTTGGTCGACCGCATGCAAGACAGCTTGTTGGGGGAGATGCACCGTCGCCAGGAGCGCTTGCGGCAGGCCAACATGACTACCGCAGCGGAATTCAACCGGGCCTTTCCCGGCAAAATGCCGGCACTGTTCATCGTTGTGGACGAATTCTCGGAGCTGCTGCATGCCCGCCCGGAATTCGCGGAAGTGTTTGCCGCCATCGGGCGCCTAGGACGAAGTTTGCGTATGCACTTGCTTTTAGCCAGCCAGCGCTTGGAGGAAGGACGGTTGCGGGGGTTGGAATCGCACCTCAGCTATCGCATCGCGCTGCGCACGTTTTCCGCCGTGGAATCGCGGTCGCTGATCGGTTCCACTGCCGCCTATGAATTACCCAGTCAGCCGGGCGCGGCCATCTTGGCTGCGCAGGATCAAATTCGGTTCCAATCTGCGTATGTATCGGGCCCCGAGCTCCCTCGCGATCAGCGGTTGGTGCGCAAGTTGGGCACCACGGTGGAAGCCGAAACAACAACGCTGCAGTTGGTTGTGGATCGTCTAGCCGGGCCGAACCACAATCCCGTGTGGCTGCCGCCGCTGCCGGAGCAGCTCCCCGCCCCGGACATCATGGCGCCGGTGGAGCCTTTGGTTGCCCGAATCGCGCTGGAAGATCTGCCTTTTGAGGGCCAACAGTTGACCTACGATGTTGACCTCACTCGTCGTCATTGGGCCGTGGTTGGGCAACCACGTACGGGAAAGACCAATACTGTGCGAGCGATTGTCTTGGGTGCGGTGTGGAGTACCCCCGGACTGGCGGTGTACGTTTTCGATCCTGGCGGAGGGTTGCGGCACTTGCAACGATTACCGCAGGTGGCAGCGGTTGTCGGTACTGACGGTGTAGCGCGACTCTTCGATGAACTCGAACAGACCACCGGCCCGCGGTTGTTGATTATCGATGGGGTGGACCTTCTCGGTGACGAAGAGTATCGCCTGATCCAACTGGCCACCACCGGATTGGAACGGGACTTGCACGTGGTAGTCACCTCTTTGCGGTGGAACCTGCGGCCCTCTTTGCGCGATGTGCTTACTGGGCATGTGGAGCTGCGGATGACACCCCTTGATGCAGAATTTCGCGACGCCCAAAAATCTCTCCCCGACGTTCCCGGCAGGGGCGTAGGACACCGTGGCAAGCACATCCACATTGCCTTAACCACGGGCCAGGATGTGGAGCACATTCGAAAAGTCACCGCAGAACGGGGCGAACCAGAGCTTCGCATGCGTGTTCTGCCGCCGGTTTTGGATCACCACTCCCTCGGGGATGATCGCGCATTTGCCCAAGGCGGACCGCGGTTGGATCCAGTCCGGTGGAATTACCGCGAATTCCCGCACCTGGTGGTGGTGGGGCAAGCTGGCAGCGGAACGACCACTGCGCTGCGCACCATTATTCGCACACTGGAATCGGCTGATGTAGAGATCCTCATCACGGATACCCGTCGGGGCTTGTTGGGCATACCGGGATATGCCGTGCCGGAACACTTCCGCACCAGATTGGGCGAGTGGATTGACGTACTCACGGCCCGCATCCCCAGTGCTGATGTCACACCCCAACAACTGCGCGAACGCTCGTGGTGGACCGGCCCGGAATTGTTTGTAGTTGTCGATGATGCAGACAGTGATCCCGGCTTGGACGCGCTCGTGGATTTGTTGCCCTTCGCTGCTGATATTGGCCTGCACCTGGTGCTAGGGCGCCGCAGTGGGCAGATTCAACGTGCGGCATTCAGCCCTGTCATGGAGGCCACGAGGGATCAGACTGCATGGGTCGTGCTCTCGGCCCCGCGCGATGACGGGCCTATCGCCGGCGTGCGAACCACCAAGCGCTTACCGGGCAGAGCCATGTTTGTGCATTCCGAAACTTGGGAGATCCACGTGGCCCAGGTGGCGGATTCACCTGAAAATAGTGACCTCCCCCACGCTCCCGCCACCATTCCCAACGCCATCGAGGTTCCATTGTGACCAGCGCAATCCAATCCGCATCTGCCAATCACCAGCCACAGTCCCGAGAGTGGAGCATCCTCGCACAGGCCTTGGCCCTCCAGGAATCCGGAATTCTCGTCCAAGGCATGAGCGTGACTGACCTATCCACGGGGTTTTGCGTGGAGGGGCCGGCGGAAGCGATGTCCCCGGACTACCTTCTTGCGAACAGCAACGCTGGCTCTGGAAAGCACTCCCTTGGGGAGGATGTAGCGCTGTGGGGTACGAACATTAGTGTGGCGCGACTTGGGGAGCTGACGGTTCTGCTGGATGAGGTTGTCCAACAGCGCGAGGCAAACCCAGATGCTGCTAGCGTGAATCCTGCAACGCCCCGCGAGACTTTTCCGTGGGGTATTGGTCTGAATACAGTCGACATCCTGGTGGCAGGAGTGCACGCGCAGATTGTCGCGGCGTATTTGCGAGTCATGGGGTATCGGGCGCGGATGGTGAATGAAAACGAGGCGCTGCGCGTCGCGACGGATCGCACCGCTTCGCCTCATACGGCTGGTCTTAACCAGCATCTGGCTAGCCGACGGCCGGATCAGGGGCATTCCAAGGATCTTGAGGGATCCGACGCGCCCGAATCGCCCGGGATGCTCAAAGCAGTTATTGCCGTCGCTTTGGCGGTTGTGATCGTCGGCGTGGGGGTGGTCGCAACCGTGTTCGCCACGGGGCGCGACACGTTAAAGGTGGATGCGGGTGGGGACAGCGGGGCGTCGGATAAAGAAAAGCAATTAGGTAACAACGAGGAATCCGGCCCACCCCCTTCTATTGGTACGACGCCCAGCTCCGACCCACCACGGCAGCCCTTTGGCGAAGGTAAAGAACCAGGAGAGAAGGGGCCGGGGCGAAGCGCGGGGCAGTTTTCCGATCCGCACAAAATGGGCAGCGGGGAGGAGCGCCGGGCCACTCGCGCGGACGTGCCGATCGCCGTTGGAGTGCCAGGGTGGAAACGCGCGGGTGCGACAAAAGGTCGGGAGGAATACCGCTCGAACGACGCAGGGATGCGCGTTTTGATTGCGGCGAAACCTACGCCGTTGCAGCGGCAGGCGGACTTGGATCAGGCTGTACTGAAGGCGCTAGAAAAGGCTGAGGGTGTGCGAGTCGTGCAACAATCCCCGGTGGTGTACGAGGAGCGCTATCCAGGGTCGGTCACGCAGTGGCATGTGGTGTTGCGAGCGGGGCACCAGATGTCGGTGGGATGTCAGGTGAAGGAGCGCTCGCGTACGAGGGGTGAGCAGTGCAAACGCATCGTTAGTTCCGCGCATCCAGAGTGACAGTCAAGTGGTAGGGCAGGCTGTGTTGGCGCGTGGGGTGGCCGAAGGTGTTGGCGCGTGGGGTGGCCGAAGGTGTTGGCGTGTGGGGTGGCAGAAGGTGCTGGCGAGTGGGGTGGCAGAAGGTGTTAGTGAGGTGGTGCGGGTGGAGGAGGCGGCGAGAGGTTAAAAGATTTTGCGGCACGCTGAACCTTTTTGGCGGATGGTGGGTCTAATAGGTTGATGTCGGAAAGCCGCCGACATTGGACGCTCAGCCCACGGCATCAAGACCACGGTGTCAAGACCACGGCATCAAAACCACGGTGTTAAGACCATGGTGATAAGTCCAGGGCCGTGAGGCTGAGTTAGCAAGACCAGGGCCGCAAGGCTGAGTTAGCAAGACCAGGGCCGTAAGGCTGAGACAGCAACATCAAGACAAAGGGGAGGGGAGCTCGATGAGCTTTCGGACAGACGTTGCCACAATGCACAAGGCAGCGACCAATGTGGACGACACGAACAATGAAGTACAGATTGAATTGAAGCGCCTGCGCGGTGTGGTTCAGGGCACGACTGGTTCATGGAAAGGCGATGCCCAAGGTGCGTTCCACAACATGATGGAGCGTTGGGATACCAGCGCCCGGGACCTCAGCGAGGCTCTACGCAGCATCGCCGACAACATTCGCCACAACGCTGGCTCGTTCAGCACCACCGATTCCGAAAACGCGGACTCCATGCACTAATTGCATGGGGTCTTATCTCTAACATCACCAACTGGGGGAACAGTGATCCACTACAACTTTGCACAGATCGACCAAACGTCCATGGACATCAAGCGCTCCAGCGCCAATATCAACCGTTCGCTGGAAACCTTGAAGAAAGGCCTGCAGCCCATGGTCGCGGAGTGGGAAGGTGAATCCGCAGATGCGTACAAGGCTGCACAGGCGCGCTGGGACCGCAGCGCTGCAGAGCTAAACCGTATCTTGGAAGAGGTTTCCCGCAAGGTCACCCAATCCAACGACCGCATGCGCCACATCAACCGCAGCGCCGCCAACAGCTGGTCCTAGACTGACCATTGTAGCGAGAAGGTTTCGCCGGAAGTTTGGATGCACCCGCTTGGCGCCCCACGCCGGGGTTGGCAAGCGGGTTTTTCCTTGCCAATGGGGGAGCTACGCATAGCTGACCCGAGACACAGGAAACTCCAAGTTTTACATTTTCATGCATAATATGCATTAAAAATCCCAGTCTGACAGTCTGATTATTCAGCGGTGTCGCACAGCGTACCGTCAGGGGGCTCGCCATAGGGGGTAAATTCCACTGCGGGGGGCTGGGAATGTCCGTATCGTCGTTTCTTGTACGGCAAAGGCGTAACGGCTCGGCAAGCTCACCATTGCACTGAGTCGGTATTCCCCGCCCACCACTGGAATCATTTGAGGTTCCAACCACCCAGTGGGGGATGCTGCCATCACCAACGAGTCGTACGCCTTGCATAACCAGACACAACAATGCGCCTGCTGATTCATTCAGGAGCGGGCACGAAAGGAAGTTAGCTATGAGCAACATCAAAGATCTGTTCAACGCAACCGCATACGACAACACCGGCGACAAGCTGGGCTCCGTCAAGGAAGTTTTCGTCGACGACAACTCCGGCCAGCCAACCTTCGTAGAGGTTAACCACGGCCTGTTCGGCATGAACTCCTCCTTGGTACCACTGCGTGGACACAAGTTTGATGGCAAGGACTTGAACCTGGCTTTCGCTAAGGACCGCATCAAGGATGCTCCTAACCTGGACGCTGATCAGGCTCTGACCCCAGATCAGCAGAACGAGGTTCTGCGCCACTACGGTGTTGACGGCCTGGAGGACCAGACCCGTTACGAGGGTGTTCAGGGCTCCCGGACCGAGCGGGACCGCGGTGTTCACACCGAGGGTGCTGAGTTCGCTGGTCGCGACCGCGCTGACCTGAACGACCGCGATCGCGTAGCCACCAACGACGGTGAGATGATCCGTTCCGAGGAGCAGCTGGACGTTAGCAAGGAGCGCGTTGCAACGGGCGAGGCTCGCCTGCGTAAGTACGTCGTGACCGATTCCGAGACCGTTGAGGTTCCAGTAACCCGCGAAGAGGTTCGCGTTGAGCGCACCCCAATTAACGCTGACGACGCTGCGAACCACAACGCCCGCATCGGCGAGGAAGAGGCTTCCGTCACCCTTCACGAGGAGCGCGTAGACGTTTCCAAGAACACCGTTCCAGTGGAGAAGGTTAACCTGGGCAAGCAGCAGGTTACCGAGACCGAGCGCCACACCGAGGAACTGCGCAAGGAGCGCATCGACGTTGACGGTGTAGAGGGCGTTGATCCTCGCGACGAGCGTCGCTAAAAACCACGCCCCTTACCTCAACTCGCCGAACGCGGGTTGCATAGTAAAGGCATCGGTTAAACCATCCCCAACCTTGGGTTCTGCCCGAGGTTGGGGATTTTGGTATTCCCGAGACGATCAACTAGAGTTATTCAGGTTGTGAACTAGATTCTTGTAGCGGGTCACCACCGGCCGCCGCTACACACCGTAGGCGGGCTCAGCGGGGCGTCGGGTAAAAAGAAAAACCGACAAGCCGCAGCGAAAGGGCCCACTAGACCACGTGACAACACTGGCTGGCAGTTCCAAGACAAGACTTTTAAGGAGTCCAACGTGACGACTTTCCACCCAAAGAGCGGTGACATTACCCGTAAGTGGTACGTCATCGACGCCACGGACGTGGTCCTAGGCCGTCTTGCTGTTACCGCAGCTGACCTGCTGCGCGGCAAGAAGAAGCCTTACTACGCTCCCAACGTTGACTGCGGCGACAACGTCATCATCATCAACGCTGACAAGGTGCACATCTCCTCCAACAAGCGCGAGCGCGAGATGCGTTACCGCCACTCCGGTTACCCCGGTGGCCTGAAGACCATGTCCCTGGGCCGCTCCTTGGAGCTGCACCCAGAGCGCGTGATCGAGGAAGCTGTTCGAGGCATGATGCCGTCCAACAAGCTGTCCAACGCTTCCGTTAAGAAGCTTCGCGTCTACGCAGGTTCCGAGCACCCATTCGAGGACAAGAAGCCTGAGACCTACGAGATCAAGCAGGTGGCACAGTAATGACTGAGTACAACGAGAACAACGTAGAGAACTACGAGGGCGAGTACGCAGCTACCGACGCGGTTAACGAAGAGTTCGTTGCCACCATCGGTGACTCCGTTGCAGCTGAATCCGAGAACGAGGCTGCAGAGGCCGCACCGGCCCCAGTATTCGACGGCCCAATCCAGACTGTTGGTCGCCGCAAGGAGGCAGTCGTTCGCGTCCGCCTCGTTGCTGGTTCCGGCGAGTTCAAGTGCAACGGCCGCACCCTCGAGGAGTACTTCCCCAACAAGCTGCACCAGCAGCTGATCAAGGCTCCACTGGTGCTGCTGGAGCGCGAAGGCCAGTTCGACATCCAGGCTAACCTGCAGGGCGGTGGCCCTTCCGGTCAGGCTGGTGCGATGCGTCTGGCTATCGCCCGTGCGCTGAACAAGTACAACCCAGAAGAGCGCTCCGAGCTGAAGAAGGCTGGCTTCCTCACTCGTGACGCCCGTGCTGTTGAGCGCAAGAAGGCCGGTCTGCACAAGGCCCGTCGCGCACCTCAGTACTCCAAGCGTTAAACCAACGCTTACGGTTGCACTCGCTGGTTTCCTTTTATATCGACGCCACGCGTTGCAGCTGCCACGCAATGCCCCGTTCGGCCGGTTGTGCCGGGTGGGGCTTTGTTTGTGTTTCGGGGCGGGAGTGACAATTGGCGTGTCGGGGAGGGCTGCCAAGGTGAGTCGGGGCTGGGAAAGTTAGAATGCTTAACCATGGGAAAACTGTTCGGAACTGATGGGGTCCGCGGCCTGGCTAACGAAAAGCTGACCGCCCCGCTCGCAATGAAGCTGGGGGCTGCTGCCGCCTGCGTACTGGTTAATAAGGAAGGCGTAGGGCAGAGGCGACCTACTGCGGTGATTGGCCGCGACCCCCGCGTATCCGGTGAAATGTTGGAGGCGGCCATGGCAGCGGGGATGGCTAGCCAGGGCGTGAATGTGCTCCAAGTTGGTGTGCTGCCAACCCCGGCCGTCGCGTTTCTCACCGATGATTTCGGGGCTGACATGGGCGTGATGATTTCCGCCTCCCACAACCCCATGCCAGATAACGGCATCAAGTTCTTTTCTGCCGGCGGTCACAAGCTGGACGATCAGATGGAAGAAGCCATCGAAGAAATGATGTTGGATTTGCCCGAAACCGGACCAACCGGTGCGGCGATTGGCCGTGTACTGGATGAATCCGCAGAGGCCCTCGAACGTTACTTGGCCCATTTGCGTACCGCCGTGACCACTCCGCTAGACGGCATTCGCGTGGTGGTGGACTGCGCAAACGGTGCGGCTTTTAAGGCCGCGCCGGAGGCCTACCGCCAAGCGGGTGCCGATGTTGTAGCCATTCACAATGCGCCGAACTCCTACAACATCAACGAAGGCGTGGGCTCTACCCACATCGAGGTTATCCAGCAGGCTGTGATCGAGCACCAGGCGGATTTGGGTTTGGCTCATGACGGTGACGCGGATCGTTGCTTGGCCGTGGATTCCGAAGGCAACGTGGTTGATGGCGATCAGATCATGGCGATCTTGGCTATCGCGATGAAAGAAGATGGCGAGCTGAAAAAGAACACGCTGGTTGCAACCGTCATGTCTAACCTGGGATTGAAACTGGCGATGAAAGAAGCCGGTATTGAAATGCGAGAGACCAAGGTGGGTGATCGCTACGTGTTGGCAGAGCTGCGCTCTAGCGATCTTTCCCTGGGTGGTGAGCAGTCCGGGCACGTGGTTATCCCAGAACACAGTACGACGGGCGACGGCACTCTCACTGGTTTGACGTTGATGGCTCGAATGGCGCGTACGGGCAAAACTGTGAAGGAACTGGCCTCGGTGATGACAGTGTTGCCACAAACCCTGATCAACGTGCCGGTAGAAAACAAAGCCGAAGTCCTTGGCAATGACGCTGTGAAGCAGGCGATTGCCGGAGCCAATGAAGAACTCGGTGATACCGGCCGCGTGCTTTTACGTCCCTCCGGTACTGAGGAACTCTTCCGCGTGATGGTGGAAGCCAAGGATGCAGCTACGGCACGCAAAATTGCGGGTTCACTGGCTGCTGTGGTGGCACAGGTGTAGAGCTCGCTTCCCCTTCCTGTGGCTGCCGGAGAAGCCGGGGGAATCGTGTGCTGTCTCCGTCGTGGAGGCACAGGCTTAAAGTTAGATTCCCTGTGGGATGAACCTTCGGGCCGACTGTGCAGTCTAATGACTGTGTAGTCGGCCTTTTGGCTTCCGTATGCGGGGAAACAAACGGGGGAGAGGAACAAGTTGTGAATACAACGGGATCATTAACGACCGATCCGGTAACAGCGCTGGAAGGAGCGCGGAAACTGGAAATAGCGCAGCAACAATGGGCGCGGGCTCTGCAGCATATGCGGCCAACGGCATCAATAGAAGCGTTCGGTAGTGGTTATGGACATTTCGGTGCGAAGATTGTCGGGATGGCCACCAAGGCTCACGAAGTTCGGGAAGCTCACGCTCATCGTTTGATGGAAGGTGCACGGGCTGGTCGCGCGCTTATCAACGCCATTCATGGAGCGGATACTAATTCCGCGGATGACTTGGCTCCGGTTATGAAGGGGCGGTAACCCGGGATGAGCATGCAAGGACAAGCTCGGTTAACCATGGCAGTGAACACTCTGGGGTCTCTCGGGGCACCAGTTGAAGCTACCGTGCCCGCAGTACGGATGTCCGATGGGATGGACACCGTGGCAATTCGTCGGGGTTTGGGGCTCGGAAGCTCTCAGGGGCTAGGGGGCCGCAAGGTTGGCAAAGGGGGCACACTGTCAACACTGTTTGGAATTCTCGATGGGATCGGTGCAGTCTCCTCGATCGCGGCTTTTCTTCAGGGGATAGGGGATGGAAAACCGCAGGAATCCATCGATGCTGGTGGTCAAGAACAACACCGGCATGAAGAAGACGTGGAAGCCAGCAAAAAATGCGCTGGTCAAGCCCTCGATGTGATTGATCAGGCCCATGAAAAATGTGCAGGTGCAGCGGAATCCGTTGTGGACAAGGTTTTACTCTTCCTGAAGTTTGGTTTAGTTTTCGGTGGCTCCCCGCAGTTTGCAGCCCTTTTGCAGGTCATCTTGCGCGCAGCTGCGTCATTCGTCGATACCCTCGTGAGGGGACGAAATCTGACCGTGGATGGGTGCATGAAAACGCTGTGCCAGGATATGGAAAAACCCGCTTTGCCCGGTAACTCAAATAAACCATTGCATCAAGGCGGCGAGTCCGATGAGCACATTCCGGGGGCGGGTTCAAAGGGCTCCGATGAGGCTGGGGAGTGCCAGCACACTACTCCGCTAACGAAGACAAATGATTCACTGTGCGAGCCTCCGCCGGTGAAACCGGCGGGGACGTACAATCCACCGGTGCAGACACCCCAACCGATGCAAACACCCCAACCGGTGGAGCCGTCCTGCCCAGAGAAGGAACACTCGAGGGTGACGGTGCACACCGCGGGCGGAATTCAGACTGCAGTGCAACCGCCTGCTATTCCACCGCAACAGGTGCCGAATATTCTGTGCGGCCATTCGGGCGCGGGATCAGCCCAGTGGCACGGGTTTTTCCGCCTGCTGGTGGACCTGCTTTGTCCTTCGACGGATGGGACGGGAGTCCATGCACCGCACCCGCCAACAGAACCATCGGGGGTTACGCAGCCACCGCCGGACAAGGTGGCTCCACCATGTCCGCCGGCCGGGGCCGAGTCCGAGTGTGACCGGGTGCAACCCGAGCCAGCGGGGCACAAGGATGAGTGTCCTGAGGACAAGCCCAAGCCGCCAGTAACACCCGAGCCGGCGGGGCACAAGGATGAGTGCCCCACTGAGAAACCGTCATCCGAGAAGCCTTCCGCACCACCCATCAACGATAAAGCTCCGTCCGATGGCTACCACGGTTTTGATAAGACCCAGCATCCGTCGTACCCAGGGAGCACAGGTGAAGCCAGCGCAGGATCCGGACATCCCGGTGGTGTGGTTGTGGATAATCCATCGGCGGACAAATCTCCGTCCCCAGTCGCGCCCGCACCGAAGCCCGATCCAAGCCTCGGATTTGAAAACGCTCCGGGTTCTGAGCACACACCCGAGTCCAAGCCCGAACCGGCGCATAAGCCGGATCCCGTGCCCGAGCAGACCCAGAAAACTGAACCAGCACCCAAATCGGTCAATCCGCCTGCACCGTCTACGCCAGAATCGTGGTCACCAGATATATGGGTTAGCGCCGGAGTGAGCGCTGAGGTTCAAGCCGCGGGAAACGATATCTCGCTAGAACTGGCGGGGGCGGCTGAGTTTGGCGTCGATATTGAAAGGAGTGGAGCGTGGTGAAAACAAATAGCTACCAGCAGTTCCTAGACGACTATTTGGCAGAGGTTGCTGCGGCCGCGGTGCAGTTTGAAGATGTGCTGAAAGAGCAAACGAAGGCGCTGCAGCGGCTCAATGATGAACAGCGCCACGACGGGGACCGAGCACCTCATCACAACGGGGACCGAGCACCTCGCCACGACGGGGACCACTCCTTTGGCCTAGCCGTCGAGCGCAACGGCAGGCCCGCCAACGTGGTTTCTCTTGACCATCGCCACGAGGGGACAGGAGCCCGCCACCGCCCCAACATCTTCGACTAAAGCAAATGCAGCGTGTTTCACATCGAAATACGCTGCATTAAAGGGAGGGCTTCTGACGAGATTAAAGGGAAGGCTTCTGACGAGGAATTTAAAGCAGAGCCTTCAGCTGCTTTTGCAGATCCGCATTCTCCGGCAAACGGGAGAACAGCTCATGCTGAGTCGCAGTTTGCGTTCCCTTGAGTTTCACATTCGTCTCGCGGAACTCCTGGTACTTCTTGGAATCCTCCGCCAGAACGAAACCAGTCATCAACGCGCGAACCAAATCCTGCTTGGAGAATTCCAAGCTGGCGGTGCCGTACAAGAACTTGCGCAATACCTTCTCGTGGAAACCATCATGTGTGGCGCCCTCAATCTCGCGGTAAATTACGTCGCCTTCCCACTGCGCAGCCATGCGGGCCGCGTTACCCGATGGCACGTTAGTCAGCGCGCCGGGCTCAAGAACCAGGCCGGGAGCGCTGACACTCTTGGCGGCCTCATATGGGCTAGGGCTGGCATCGGATGGGTAGATAGCCATAACGCCCTTAAGAGTGGGGGTGCGCTGGGACTGGGCAACTTTGTCATAAGGACGGCTCGTTGCCGCCAACACAGCGGCAGATGCACCCATGCCGTGGCCAGCGAGGAACAAGTTGTTGGGCTGGACAACCACATTTCCGTTGCCCAGGCGCACACCGGCCAAAATCTGCAATGCAGTTTCCAAGTCCGAAGCAAAGCCGCGGTGGTTGGGAACCCAGCCCTTCTCCGTGTCCGGTGCAGCGACTGCAATGCCCCAGCTAGCAAGGTGGCGCAACGTAGCGTGGTAGGCATCTACGCCCAAGCGCCAGTCATGCCCGAAAGCTACACCGGGAATGCCCTTACCTTCGGCAGGGGTGTATACCTTGCCGGGAATACCAGCGAAATTAAGGTCGCCGATGAGAACGCGGTGCGGCCCGCGCTTCCCGAGAGTCGGAATGAGGTTTTTCAACTTGTCAGCCACGGTTAACCAGCCTACAAGAACCCTGGCGACGGGGTGCAACGAAGTCGCACGTTTCATTAGATAAGTTGGCAATCTTCTGGTAACTGGACAGTGTTGTAAAATGCGAACTTATGTGTGCAATCGTTGGCTATGTAGGTAAGGCGGATGCCCTCAAAATCGGGCTGGACGCGCTTGAGCGAATGGAATACCGCGGTTACGATTCCGCAGGTATTGCCGTCGTCGAACAAGGAGAAATTCACCTCGAGAAGAAAGAAGGCAAAATTGCCAATCTTCTCAAAAAATTGGATGAAGTAGGCCGTGAGGAATTCTCCGGCACCACCTGCATTGGACACACGCGCTGGGCCACTCACGGTCGTCCGAATGACGTCAATGCACACCCCCACCGTTCCTACGATGGCAAAGCCGCCATCGTTCACAATGGCATCATCGAAAACTTCGCAGCGCTGCGTGCCGAGGTGGAATCCCACGACATCGAGATGGCATCCGAAACGGATTCGGAAGTCGCCGCCCACCTGCTGGCTCTCGCCTACAACGAAGGTGAGACCAAGGGCGATTTCCAAGCTTCTGCCTTGGCAGTCCTCGACCGCCTTGAAGGCGCATTCACGGTGCTGTTCACCCACTCCGATCATCCAGGCACCATCATTGCCGGTCGCCGCTCCACCCCACTGATCGTGGGCGTGGGTGAAGGCGAAATGTTCATCGGATCTGACGTCGCAGCCTTCATCGACCGCACCAAGAACGCGGTGGAACTGGGCCAGGACAATGCCGTGGTTATCACCGAAGGTGGTTACGACGTTTACGACTTCAAGGGCAACCCCGTTGAGGGCAAGCCTTTCACCATCGATTGGGATCTCGAGGCTGCGCAAAAGAACGGCTTCGATTCCTTCATGATGAAGGAAATTCACGAGCAGCCCGATGCCGTCCGCGACACCTTGGCCGGACACTTCGTTGACGGCCGCATTGTGCTGGACGAACAGCGCCTGTCGGATGATGACCTCCGCAACGTGGATAAGGTCTTCGTTGTCGCCTGTGGCTCCGCGTACCACTCCGGTTTGCTGGCGAAGTACGCCATCGAGCACTGGGTGCGTGTGCCGGTCGAAATCGAGGTGGCCTCCGAATTCCGCTACCGCGATCCCGTGCTGGATCGCTCCACCCTAGTGCTGGCGATTTCCCAGTCCGGTGAAACGGCCGACACGCTGGAAGCTGTTCGCCACGCCCGCAAGCAGGGCGCTCGCGTGCTCGCAGTCTGTAACACCAACGGCTCGCAGATCCCACGTGAATCCGATGCTGTCCTGTACACTCACGCTGGCCCGGAGATCGGGGTGGCGTCGACCAAGGCCTTCCTAGCCCAGGTGGCCGCCAACTATGTCGTGGGCCTGGCGCTGGCACAAGCTCGCGGCACTAAGTACCCAGATGAGATCGCAGAGATCTACGAGGCGCTGGAATCCATGCCGGAGAAGATCGCGGAAACCCTGGAGCTGCGCGAGCAGATCGCGGGTTTGGCGGACGAGCTCGGCGCGGTGCGCACCATGCTATTCCTAGGGCGCCACGTGGGCTTCCCCGTTGCACTGGAAGGTGCGCTGAAGCTTAAGGAGCTGGCCTACATCCACGCAGAAGGCTTCGCTGCCGGCGAGCTGAAGCACGGTCCGATCGCCCTGATCGAGGATGACCTGCCTGTGGTCGTGGTGGTTCCTTCCGCTGTAGGCCGTCCGGTCCTGCACTCCAAGATCGTTTCCAACATTCAGGAAATCCGCGCCCGCGGTGCCAAGACGATCGTCATCGCCGAAGAAGGCGATGATGCCGTGAAACCATTCGCCAACTGGTTGTTGGAGATCCCGCAGTCGGGTACGTTGTTGCAGCCGATTCTGTCTACGGTCCCGCTACAGTTCTTGGCAGCCGATATCGCCCGCAAGTGCGGAAACGAGGATATCGATAAGCCACGAAACTTGGCGAAATCCGTCACGGTGGAATAGTTTGTTTTGCATGGAAAACATGCGACGTAAACTCTTCTCGGTGGTGATGGCAGCGACTGTCACTGCCGCCACCATCAACGCCGTTCAACCTGCAGCGGTCGCCGCCCCAGCGGGCAGCGATGAATCCCCGGGCGCTGGTGATGCAGGCCTGACGGCACTCAGTGTAGAAAACGAAACCCCAGATTTCTGGGATATGTTGTGGGGCCTTGCCGGCCAGTGGAACATTGCTCTATCCGGCCCCGGTGCAGATCAGGGTTCCCAGCAACTCTCGGATGCCACCTCCTCTTCTGGGCCGGCCAAGCTGAGCGCGGAGGGAAGTGTGGAAGGTGCAGCGCTCGGTTCGTTCGGGGCGTTCGGCGATAATCGCCTGATTTCCCGCGCGGTGCTGTCGCTGGCGGGTATAGCGGCTGTGGCTGGTGCTGTGGCAGCCGGAACGATTGCGTGGGCGACCCTGCGACGTTAAAGCGCTCGCGTGGGGACTAGGGTTAGTTTCATGTATCAGCCGCTGTCCGTCCCCGATGAGCATGCTCTTGCAGAGGTTGTCGTAGACCTTTCTGCAATACGTGCCAATGTTTCTCTTTTTGTCGACGCCGCCTCGTCGGCAGAAGTCATGACAGTGGTCAAGGCGGACGCATATAACCACGGGGCTGTATCCGTGGCCCGCGCGTGCCTCGAAGGGGGCGCCACTCAGTTGGGTACGGCCACGGTGGGTGAGGCGCTGTGCCTGCGTGAAGCTGGGGTTACCGCCCCGATTACCGCGTGGATGTGGATCCCGGGGGAGGACCTCAGTGCCGCTGTGCGGGCGGGCATTACCATTGGTGTGCCTTCGTTGGCGCATGCCGAATCCTTGGTTGCGTTGGCGCAGCGGATGGCGGCGGAACAATCAAGTGGCGTGACCGCAGGGGTGGAACAACCGGCCAATCCCGCTGCGGGGGCAGAACAAGCAGGTAGCGCTGCGGGGGCAGAACAAACAGGTAGCGCTGCGGGGTCCAACCGAGTGGTTTCCCCGAACCAGCCGATCCCCATCACTCTTATGGCAGATACGGGGCTTTCTCGGTCGGGGATTACCCCGGACCAATGGACGGCGGTGGTGGAGTTGATCGCGCAGCACCGCGATCTGCTTGATGTCAAGGGGGTGATGAGCCACCTCGCCAGCGCGGATGATTCCGCTCGCGCTGCTTTCACGGATGTGCAAAATCGCCGGTTCCACCAGGCAATTGAGGTGTGCCGGGAGCACGGGATTCATCCCGAAACCAATCACATCGCCAACACCCCGGCGGCGCTGACCCGCCCTGATTTGCATCATCAGATGGTGCGACCCGGGGTGGGGATCTACGGCATTGATCCCGTGGTGGGCGGATCGGGTGGAAACGCTGCGCAGTTGCGACCAGCCATCACGTTCCGCGCCAAGGTGATCACCACAAAGGTCATTCGCACCGGCGAATCTGTTAGTTACGGTGGGACGTGGACGGCCACGCGCGATACTCGAACCGCGGTGGTCGCAGCCGGTTATGCCGATGGTGTGCCACGGTCTGCATCGGGTAATTTCCAGGTGGGCATTGGGGGCAAGCTCTACCCGCAAATTGGGCGCGTGTGTATGGATCAAATTGTGGTGAACCTTGGCGATGCACACGAGCCAACCGAGGTGGAGCCAGGCCAATGGGCCACGATCTTCGGTGAAGGTGGAATCAGCGCCAGTGAACTTGCAGCTGCAGCAGGGACGATTGACTATGAAATCCTGACTATGCCCCGGGGGGCTCGAGTGCGGCGTCGGTGGGTGGGGGAAGAAAGAGAACAGCTCAGCCTTGCCTACAACAACGGGCATGCCACTGTCCCCACCCCCGATGACATGCGAGAAGTTGGTCGCCGGATTGGTGGACAGCTGGATGCAGGAACTGTTGTGGTGCTCACTGGCCCGCTGGGGGCGGGCAAAACCACGCTGACTCAGGGGATAGCCGGCGGTCTTGGAGTGAAGGGGCGGGTTCAGTCGCCTACGTTCACGATCGTGCGGACGCACAAGCCGGGAGCGGAAGATCGACCGGGCATGCTGCACATGGATGCTTACCGGCTGCTCGGGGCTGATGTCTCGGACGGGGTAGAACCCGGCCGGCACGCCAACCGTGAAGACGTGTTGGACGCGCTGGAGGCCTTGGATATCGACGCTGACTTAGACCGCGCCGTGATTGTGGCGGAGTGGGGCCGCGGTGTGGTGGAGGAACTGAGCAACAAGGTTCTCGACATTGAAATTGACCGGGCGGGCGACGAGAGAATTGTCCGCTGGGAGTGGCGCTAAGCGCCGCCAGCGTCCATGAGAACCCGGCACCCGGTGGCTGGATTACCCCCCCCTTTTCGCCCCCGACACCCTGAAAATTAAAATAAGTTAAGAGCAATACTTACCTTTTTCTCATCTATGTGGCACAATGAACGGGAATCACCGTGAGGGGTGTTTCACAAGAACAGCTGACCTGAAGGATCTGATCAATCCGTCGGCTGCTTACCGTCCCTGGGAGGTTAACTGCGAGAGCCTCCCAGGGATTTCTTGTGTCTAGCCCTCGCTCTAGAATGAGTATCCATGATTACCGTTCTTGCCGTTGATACCTCCACGAACTTTGTCACCTGTGGGCTCGTCCAGGTACGTGCCAACGGCAAAACGCGCGTTCTGTCTGAGGAATCCACGGATAATGTGCGCGGGCACATGGAGTTGCTGGTGCCACATATTCGCGCTTGCATGACCGTAGCCAACGTTGCGCCCGCCGATATTGCTGCCGTTGTTGTGGGCACAGGCCCTGGCCCTTTTACGGGGCTGCGGGTTGGCATGGCTACAGCTGCTGCATTTGGCGACGCCCTCGGGGTCCCCGTCCACGGTGTGGAAAGCCCGCTGGCTACTGCCTGGGCACAGCATGTGAAGGATCCCACGTGGGTGGGGGATACCATCGTGGTCACCGATGCTCGGCGGCGCGAGTGGTATCACGCCCGTTACCATGCCCGCATCGCCCCAAATGGTTTGCGCTTGGGCACTCTCATTGATCCGGGTGTGCATAAACCGGAGGTTGTTGAGCAGCTCAATGGCGAGGTCACTCGCGAAGTTCTGCAGCGGAATACGGGGGCCGGTGCCAACTCCACCCTGCGCGTACGCATCGCCGCGATGGCCGGTGCAGTCGCGGATCGCGCGCGCGAGGTTTTTACCGGGGATCGCTGGGACAACGTCTCTGTCATCGAGGGCACACATCCCACCCCGGAGGGATTGGTTGTGGCCGCTATGCAGCAGCAGGGTGGTTACTTGGGGCTTCTTCGCGAGGCACAGCCATTGCGCGCGCTTTACCTCCGGCGACCCGACGCCACCGTGCCAACCACCAAGGCCGTCAGCCAGGCGCTGGATTTCACGGCTGTCGCGGGGATTGAAGGGGTGCTCGGCCACGGCGGTGCCATGGATGCGCCCCAGCCCAGTACGGGTAACTCAGGCAATCTCGGGAACGGTGGTGCCCGTGGTGCGGCAGCTACGATTGAGTTCTCGCCGAATGGGAGTAGCGACAGCATCGGTGCCGGTGGTGCCCGTGGTACGTCAGCTACGATCGAGTTCTCGCCGAATGGGAGTAGTGACAGCATCGGCATCGGTGCAGCGCAGGGGCGCATCGCAGACGATGAAGCGCCCGCCCCTAGTTGGGACGGGAATGGGGATGGAGTGGGCGTCGGAATACTACGGGCCGAACATGCGGAAGCATGCGCAGCAGTAGAGATGACGTTGTTCGCCGATGAATCGCCGTGGTCGGCAGCATCTTTTGCTCAGCACGTGGAGGCACCGAACACGCTGGCCTTGGGGATGTGGGATAGCGGGCAGCTGGTGGGCTTCGCGATCCTAGCAGTCAACGGATCAGCGGCCGACCCCGAGGGGGAGATTCACACCATCGGACTTTTGCCTGCGTATCAGGGCCAGGGGTTATCGCATCTGTTGCTGCAACCATTGCTGACGGTGGTGGATCGTTTGCGGGCACCGGTGTTCTTGGAAGTGCGTGAGGGCAACGAACCCGCGGTGGGGTTGTATCAGCGCTATGGATTCGAAAAAGTTGGGTTACGCAAAAACTACTACCAGCCGTCGGGCGCCAATGCGTGGACGATGGTGCGGCCGGGAGCGGGAGCAGATGGGGCAGTAGGGTCGGCTGGGACTAAGACAAGGCCCGATGGGGTGAGAGTGACTGTGGCTGAGGCAGCGGAGACAAGGCCCGGTGGGGTGGGAGCGACTGTGGCTGTGGCTGAGGTGCCTGAGGCTGAGGCGCCGACGACGGGTGCGAAGGGAACACATCATCAAGCAGGTGCCAGCGTAATTCTAGGCATCGAGAGTTCGTGTGATGAAACCGGCGTGGGCATCGTTCGTATCAACCGCGAAGACGATCCCGAGCAGCCTGATCTGCACATTCTTGCTGATCAGGTAGCTTCGTCCATGAGTGAACACGCGCGTTTCGGGGGTGTGGTACCCGAGATCGCATCGCGGGCCCACCTGGAGGCCATGCAACCGACCATGCAAGCAGCCCTGCAGCAAGCGCGTGAGGTCGAGCCGGATTTCGTCAAGCCAGATGCCGTAGCCGCCACGATTGGCCCCGGGTTGGCGGGTGCGTTGCTGGTGGGTGCTGCCGCTGCGAAGGCGTACGCAGCCGCGTGGGAGGTCCCGTTCTTGGCGGTTAACCACCTAGGCGGCCACGTTGCGGTGGACACGTTGGTTCCTGGAGTTCGGTCTCACACCCTCGATAACGCGATCGCACTGCTGGTCAGTGGTGGACATACGCAGATCTTGCACGTCAATGGCGTGGGCAAGCCCATGAAGGAGTTGGGTAGCACGGTCGACGATGCAGCCGGTGAGGCCTATGACAAGGTTGCCCGATTGCTGGGTCTGGGGTATCCGGGTGGTCCGATCATCGACCGGTTGGCGCACAAAGGAAATGCGAAAGCTATTCAATTCCCGCGAGGCATGATGCGACAGCAGGATGCCGCCTACGATTTTTCCTTCTCCGGATTGAAAACCGCAGTGGCCCGGTATGTGGAAGCGCGGGAAGCAGCTGGGGAAACGATCCCGGTGGAAGACGTGTGTGCGTCCTTCCAAGAAGCTGTTGTGGACGTGCTGACGAAGAAGGCATTGCGTGCCTGCGCCGATAAGGGTGCGAAGGTGCTCCTTCTAGGCGGTGGCGTGTCTGCCAACCGGCGCTTGCGTGAATTAGCAGCGGCGCGATGTGCGAGCGCGGGCGTTGAGCTACACGTGCCACCGTTGAAACTATGCACTGACAACGGTGTTATGGTGGCGGCGCTGGCGGCGCACTTGGCGAAAGATGGGATTGAAGCCAGTGAGCTGACCGTGGGAACGGACCCTGGGCTGGAGGTCGAGGTTCCGCAAGTATTGCGCTAGGGCGAGGAGAGGGCTGCGCTGGTCCACGCGGAGTGCTGCCTAAACGCAAGAGCAGTGCTGCGTTAGCGCAAGAGGAGTGCTGCCTAAAAAACGCAGGGGCAGTGCTGCGTTAGCGCAAGAGGGGTGCTGCGCTGCGGAGATCGACGTTCCAAGGGGGTGGGTGCGTGAATTCCCTGTGCACTGCGCGAAGAGAGTTTTGCTGGCACAATTAGCCGTGACTTTCCATGTAAGGAGAAAATAATGGCACGTTGCTACCTTGTCACCCCTGACCTGCAGGCGCAGGAAGTGGATACCGATCTGTCTCAGGCTGCTGAACTACTGGGTGGAGGCGCTCAGTCCAAGCTGCATGTCGTATTTAACGAGACCGGCACCCGCGTGGCTGCCGTGTATTCTGACGACGCGAAGAAGGCGGATGTCCTTGAACCAAATCCGTTGGCAAGCATGGGACGCAAGGAAAGCGAGACCGGGGATTCCCGCTTCATCTCCGATCCAACCCGGGCCATCTTGGGTCCAGTGTTGTTCGTTGGCGAAGAAGGTGGCGATCTCACTGATGATGAGATCGAATCTATCGAAAACGGTATTCGCGCAGTTGAGAACTACCGCGAGGATCAGCCGGAAGAGTTTCGCTTGTGGCACGACGCCGTCGTGAACCTGACTCGCGGGGTTTAGGCGGAGTTAGCACTCGCTCTGGTTGAGCGTTAGCACCTACGCGGGTAGAGTGCCAGATAGGTTGTTTGACACACAGTTGTTCACCCGCGACGACGGCTGTGCGCGGAAAACACACCGGCACAATCGCAAAGAACCCGAATACTGGAGGTATTCATCGTGGCTAACGTAAACATCAAGCCTCTGGAGGACCGCGTCCTCGTGCAGATCGTTGAGGCGGAGACGACTACCGCTTCCGGTCTGGTCATCCCAGATTCTGCAAAAGAAAAGCCACAAGAGGCTACCGTCATCGCCGTGGGTCCTGGCCGTTGGGCAGACGATGACGATCGCATTCCAATGGACGTTAAGGAAGGCGACACCGTTGTCTTCTCCAAGTACGGTGGCACCGAGCTGAAGTACAACGGCGAAGAGTACTTGCTGCTGAGCCAGCGCGACATCCTCGCCGTCATCGAAAAGTAAGCGGGGGCGCGCATGTCCAAACTTATCGCTTTTGATCAAGAGGCCCGTGAGGGTCTGCAAAAGGGCGTGGATTCTCTCGCGGACGCAGTCAAGGTAACCCTCGGCCCACGTGGTCGCAATGTGGTTCTCGACAAGGCTTTCGGTGGCCCGCTGGTGACCAACGATGGTGTGACCATCGCCCGAGACATCGACCTTGAGGACCCATTTGAAAACTTGGGTGCCCAGCTGGTGAAGTCCGTCGCAATTAAGACCAATGATATTGCTGGCGACGGCACCACCACTGCAACCCTGCTGGCTCAGGCCCTCATCAATGAGGGTCTGCGCAACGTTGCTGCCGGGGCCAACCCGATCGCGTTGAACCGCGGTATTCAGGTTGGAACCGAGCGCGTCGTCGAACTGCTTAAAGAGCTGGCGCAGCCAGTAGCCGACAGTGCAGCAGTTGCCAATGTGGCGACCGTGTCTTCTCGTGATGAGAAGATCGGCGCGATGGTTGCCGATGCCTTCGAAAAGGTTGGCAAGGACGGTGTAGTGACCGTCGAAGAGTCTCAGTCCATCGAGGATGAGTCCATCGTCACCGAGGGTGTTTCCTTCGACAAGGGTTACCTGTCCCCATACTTCGTGACGGATACCGAGACCGGTCACGCTGTGTTGGAAAACCCTGCTGTCCTGCTGGTTCGAGAGAAGATCTCCTCCCTGCCAGACTTCCTGCCGATCTTGGAGCAGATTGCCAAGTCGGGCAAGCAGCTCATGATCATTGCCGAGGACGTCGATGGCGAGCCACTGCAGATGCTGGTGCTCAACGCTATTCGTAAGTCCATCAAGGTTGTCGCAGTGAAGTCCCCTTACTTCGGTGACCGCCGCAAGGCATTCATGGATGACCTGGCCATCGTCACTGGTGCCACCGTCATCGATAAGGAGCTGGGACACAACCTCTCCGAGGCCACCCTGGAGCAGTTGGGCTCCGCACGCCGGATCACCGTCACCAAGGATGAGACGGTCATCGTTGACGGCGCGGGTTCCGCAGAGGCTGTTGAAGAGCGCCGCAACCAGATTCGCAACGATATCGAGCGCACCGATTCCACGTGGGATAAGGAAAAGTTCGAAGAGCGACTGGCGAAGCTGTCCGGTGGTGTAGCAGTGATCCGCGCTGGTGGCGCCACTGAAACCGAGGTGAACGAGCGCAAGCTGCGCATCGAGGATGCTATCAATGCTGCACGTGCCGCCACCCAGGAAGGCGTGATTGCCGGCGGTGGATCTGTCCTAGTCCAGATTGCGGCTCGCATTGACGAGATGGCTGGGGATGCCGAGGGCGACGAGGCCATCGGCCTGCGTTCGCTGGCTAAGGCACTGCGTCGCCCCGCTTTCTGGATTGCGGATAATGCTGGTCTTGACGGTGCTGTGGTCGTTTCACACATCACCGAGCGGGAGAATGGCTCCGGTTTCAACGCTGCAACACTGGAGTACGGCAACCTGTTGGAGCAGGGAATCATTGATCCAGTGAAGGTAACCCACTCCGCTGTGGTGAACGCATCTTCCGTTGCACGCATGGTTCTGACCACCGAGACCGCAGTGGTTGATAAGCCTGAAAAGCCAGCCGCTAATGCTGGACACGGGCACCACCACCACTAGGCCTTTCCCTGTCGGCCATGAATGAGTCATGAGCCCGACGAATGGGTCCACGGACCGCACGGTTAACCCCGCTTTCTCCCGTGAAAAGGAGGAGCGGGGTTTGGTGCGTTACGGGACGAGAAGCCACCCGCGTTCGGCAATCATCGAGGGGATGTCGAAACAAATACCCTGAGAATCAACCGCGGTTGAAAACTGACTGTGCCCAAAACCGGGCGAGGACTGAGTGCTAGCTGGCCCGGCGAGAAGTCATTCCCACCCGTCGGCCCCTATTACGAGCAGTGGGGCGCAGGATCGCGTCTCGCTCGGATTCGGTCATGCCGCCCCAGATGCCGTAGGGCTCGCCAACGTTGAGGGCGTGGCTCCGGCAAGCTTCAATGACTGGGCAGGTATTGCAGATGGCCTTAGCGCGTTGCTCACGCATAGCTCGCGCACGGCCACGCTCGCCATCCGGATGAAAGAAAACGGACGAGTCCGCACCGCGGCAGGAACCCTTCAGCTGCCACTCCCAGAAGGAAGATGTAGGTCCTGGAAGTTGGTTTGGCTGTGGCATGTGGCTTTGCTCTCCTCGCATTGCTGTGCAACTTGATGACGAGGGGTAGGTTCGCCCGCACAGATGAACGTCAAGTAAAGCTTTGGTTCCCTCAGTATGTACCGAGTAGCCACAAGGTGGAGTAGGGGGTCGCCTCATGTTCTCTCACCTGTGAATATATAGCGATGTGAACGATGAGTTAATTTATCTGTGCTGCGCCGAAGTTTACCCATTAAGGGGTGAAAACTTGAGGTGATCGCCCAGATTTAACTTGACCGCAGCGTGTGGGGAGAGGCAGCACAGAGCGCAGCTGAGTACTCGCTGAACGCCGGCGGTGAAGGTGGAGTGTGATATTTTCGGATATACGAAACCGAGATCCCACCTTGAAACCAACCCCTCACGAATGCCGGCGACTTTTTCTACTCGCCGGCATCTGAACGTAGAAAGCGCCTCACTCAATGACCGCAGCACAGGATTTAGACACTGCCATTCAGGCAGCTGTCTCCCGTGCGATTGCGGGGGAGAGAAGGGCTCTCCAGGATGTAATCAACCTCATTCACTCGCCCGTGGTCCGCTACTGCCGTGCGCGTGTGACTGGAGACAAGTATCCAACGGCCGATGACATTGCCCAGGAGGTTTGTCTTGCGGTCGCTCGGGCACTGCCGAACTACGAGGATAAAGGACTGCCTTTTATGGCCTTCGTTTATCGCATTGCGGCGAATAAGGTGGTGGATGGTCGCCGTGCCCACGGTCGCGACCATCTGCAACCGACTGATGACGTGCCCGATATCGAGGTGATGGATAGCACACCTGAAGGGGAGGTTTTAGAGCTAGATGCCTGTAACGAAGTTGCGGGACTACTCGATTTGCTAGGTGACAAAGCACGAGAAATTGTCACTTTGCGCGTTTTCGGTGGTTATTCGGCCGAGGAAACTGCAGACATCCTGCAGATGTCCGCTGGAGCAGTCCGCGTAGCTCAATTCCGAGCTCTCGCGAAACTTCGAAAGCACATCGAGGAAAACGGATACAACTAAAAAGCCGGCGTATTGTGCGAAAGCTTCGCTTATAATCCGGACGACACTTCTTAGAGAAAAGGGCCCTGAGCATGACTCACAACGACGATTTTCACGGGACGGGGGACGACTTCGTGGAAATTCAGGCGGTAGACCGCATTGTCGACGCCCTCGGTCGCGGTGAAAATGTCTTTGAGCAGGGACACAGCGATCCTCTTTACGAGCTTCTAGCTCGTGCTCGCAGCGAAGCGGACACCTCAATTCCCCCTGCGCCGCAGCTTGATACAAGCGATATTGACGGCGAGGCGCCCGAAGAAACTGTGGTTCCCATTGCGGGGGCCGCTGCTGCTAAGAACAAGCGTCGTTGGAAGCGCCGCGCACAGGTAGCTGCTGCAGGTGGGGCATCCATGACCACCTTGCTCATCGCGGGCGGGGTGGCTGCTGCGATTGCCGTGGGTGGATTGGGTTACGCCGCCTATCAGCACTCCCAGCCAGTAACCGAGCATAAGATCACTCAGGCTGGCCCGGATAGTGACGTTACCTCGGAACAGACGTCCCCGCAGGCTACGAATGGGTCGGGTCAAGGCGCGAATGGTGCTAGCGGATCTCCTAATTCAGGCAAAGCGGACCGGCAGGGGCAGGGAGCCCCTGCAATGCGCGATAGGAAGGACCGCAAGGAAAGTCCATCGCCCACGAAGAGTCGAGAATCTGAAGTTAACCCCACCGAGAGCCGTACGGATGCCGAAAAATTGGCCGACGGATTAAACCAGGCGCTGGAGGATCCCAGGGTAACCAGGTTGCCGGGTTATACCCCTCCACCGGCGGTCGCCCAGAAGATGCGTGAGAAAGATGGTGGCGAGCATCCTGCGTATGGTGAGTTTACTGAGCCTGAGATCCCAGGTTTGAATGCACCGATGTTGGGCGGTTCGCCCACCAGCACGTCGAAGAAACCGACGGATACTAGTACTCCTAAGTCCACGACCCAGCCACCGGCGCCAGCTCCGGTGCCGGTGCCGGGGCAGCAGCACCCGCCACGTGGATCCTAGGAAAAAACCCTCATTGGGGACAGCTGCGGTGCGAGCTTAAGGTCAGAAGCTATTAAAAGCCACCAAGTCCCATGCGGAATGCAAAGCGGCACGCATCGGCATAACCTAGGCAGTAATCCCACGTAACGTAAAGATCGGGGTTTGGCTTCGCGCTGGGTTCGTGAACTGGCATGGAGTTATGCTCCAACATGCTGGTCAAGTTGGAGACAATGATTTCCCAATCATAGAAGTGGGGTTCTTCGCAATCCTCACACAGCATGGTAATCCCCTTAATCCCACGTGGTTCCAGCATTGCGCGGAATTCCCGTACGTTGGACAGGTCTTGCTTGAGTGCCGACTTTTCTTCCGAACTGAGGGGAGCGAATTCCTCGTCGGGTTCAAGAAACGAGGCGGGATCATTGGGATCGTCCGCGAAAGGATCCGGGGGCATCTCGAAGTTGTTGGTACTCACACTTCACACCGTACCTTCTGCGCACAGCTACGAATAACTGAATTGTCGATCGAGGGGTTATCCTAAGAGGCAGTCAGGATACCCAGCGCGATGTAATGAGGAAGGCAAGCTCACCCTATGACTAACCATCTTCCAGTATCCACCGGTGGAGATGATCCCAACAAGGTCGCCCTCGTAGGCTTGACCTTTGATGATGTGCTCTTGATTCCAGATGCCTCCGATGTGATTCCATCGGAGGTCAACACTTCTACGCAGTTCACCCGCAACATTCAGCTGAATATCCCTATCGCTTCCGCGGCAATGGATACCGTTACTGAGGCTCGTATGGCGGTGGCTATGGCCCGCCAGGGTGGCATCGGTGTATTGCACCGTAACCTCTCTATCGAGGATCAGGCTCAGCAGGTCGAAATCGTCAAGCGTTCTGAGGCAGGGATGGTGACTGACCCAGTAACGGCTTCTCCTGACATGACTATTCGTGAAGTCGATGAGCTATGTGCCCGCTTCCGTATCTCCGGTCTGCCCGTCACGGATGAAGAAGGCGTGCTCGTCGGCATCATCACTAATCGCGACATGCGTTTCGAACCGGATTTTGAGCGTCGTGTGGATGAGGTCATGACGAAGGCTCCCCTCGTTGTTGCTCAGGAGGGTGTTTCTACCGAGGCCGCGTTGCGCTTGCTCAGTGAAAACAAGGTTGAGAAGCTTCCTATTGTGGACGGTTCCGGAAAGCTGACCGGTCTGATCACGGTTAAGGACTTCGCCAAGCGCGAGCAATACCCGAATTCCGCTAAGGATTCTTCCGGACGACTGGTGGTCGCCGCTGGCATTGGTACGGGTCCGGATTCATGGAATCGTGCTGGTCAGTTGGTCGACGCGGGCGTGGATGCCCTCGTTGTGGATACCGCCCACGCTCACAACAAGGGCGTGCTGGACATGGTTGCTCGAGTAAAGAAGGAATTCGGTGACCGTGTGGACGTCATCGGCGGCAACCTCGCGACCCGCGAAGCAGCGCAGGCCATGATCGATGCCGGTGCAGATGCCATTAAGGTTGGTATCGGCCCGGGCTCTATCTGCACTACCCGCGTGGTCGCGGGTGTTGGTGCACCGCAGATCACCGCCATCATGGAAGCCTCCGTGCCAGCTCATAAGGCCGGTGTGCCCATCATTGCCGATGGTGGCATGCAGTTCTCCGGTGACATCGCCAAGGCTCTAGCCGCGGGTGCATCTGCCGTCATGTTGGGCTCGATGTTGGCTGGTTCTGCGGAAACCCCTGGCGAGATCGTCACCGTCTCCGGTAAGCAGTACAAGCGTTACCGCGGCATGGGCTCGATGGGCGCCATGCAGGGGCGTGGCCTGAGTGGTGAGAAGCGTTCGTACTCCAAGGACCGCTACTTCCAAGCCGACGTGAAATCTGAAGAGAAGCTGGTTCCAGAAGGCATTGAGGGCCGCGTTCCATTCCGCGGATCTATCGAGAGCATCTTGCACCAGCATGTGGGCGGTTTGCGTGCCGCTATGGGATACACCGGTGCGGCTACTATCGCCGATCTGCACAAGGCTCGCTTCGTGCAGATTACCGGCGCCGGTCTTCGCGAATCCCACCCACACGATGTGCAGGGAATCATGGAAGCCCCCAACTATAATCCAAACCGTTAGTTTTTCACTCACATCGCTAGCCGCCAAAGGAAGCTGACAAACCCATGCAGGATTACGTTGATATCGGCCGGGGCCGTTCCGCTCGACGTGTTTACGGCCTACATCAGATCGACATCGTTCCCACTCGGCGAACCCGGTCGTCGCACGATGTAGATACGACGTGGCGGATCGATGCCTATAACTTCGGCATCCCCGTCATGACGCATCCTACCGATGCCCTGGTCACGCCGGAATTCGCCATTGAATTTGGCAACCTGGGTGGCTTGCCGGTCATCAATGCGGAAGGCCTGTGGGGGCGAGCTGAGGATCTTGACGGTGCGTTGCAGCAGGTTATCGACGCCGCGGGGTCCCTAGAGGACGCTCTGACGGGGAACTTGTGCGGTGGCAACGAAGTTCTGCAGAAGCTGCACGCGCAACCGCTGGATCTGGATCTACTCACCGAGCGCTTGCAGATCGTTCGCGATTCGGGCGTTCAGTTTGGTGTTCGCGTTTCCCCGCAGCAAGCTCGTCAGCTGGCGCCCGCGATCATCAAAGGTGGAATCGACCTGCTGATCGTGCAGGGTACGCTGATTTCCGCGGAGCATGTGCATCGCGACGGCGAACCCCTCGATCTCCGTGAATTTATCGGTTCGCTGGACGTTCCCGTCATCGCCGGAGGAGTGGTCGATTACACGACTGCTATGCACCTCATGCGCACGGGAGCAGCGGGCGTCATTGTAGGATCTGGCGAAACAACCAACAACGACAGCCTCGGCATCGATGTCCCCATGGCTACGGCGATCGCCGATGCCGCAGCTGCGCGCCGCGACTACTTGGATGAAACCGGTGGCCGGTATGTGCACGTTATTGCCGATTCGGAATTGCGAACATCCGGTGATGTTGCCAAGGCCATCGCGTGCGGTGCAGATGCAGTGGCGTTGGGAGCTCCCCTCGCAGCGGCTCGGACCGCGGGTGGCAAGGGTGTTTACTGGCCATCTACAGCGGCGCACCCGAAGGCACCTCGTGGCCAGGTGCTGCCCACCGAACCCCGCGCGGACCTCAGCCTTGAGCAGGTTTTGTTCGGCCCTACTCCGAACCCATGGGGTGAGGAGAACCTCGTCGGTGGGTTGCGCCGTTCCATGGCAAAGTGTGGCTACACGGATTTGAAGAGTTTCCAGAAGGCCGAGCTGGCCGTTCGAGTATAGGGGCGCGTTACAACGTGAAAGATGTGTGGATGCGGCTGACGGCGAAACTGCCAGCCACGCTGGCTGCATTGTCGATGCTTGCAATCGCTATCGGTGGGATCGGCTTGGTGGGCGCCGTTGGGCTTTACGCGGGTTACCGTCCTATTGAGGGCGACGCCGGCGTGGAAATGAATGTCCCCGTAACCGGAGTAATGGTGGGGTTGTACTTCCTTATGTTCATTGTCTTCGGTGGACTGATCATCAAAGGCAAAACGTTCGGGCATTCGGGCCTCGTGCTGACCAATGTGATTTTGGCGCTGATTACTGTGACCGTGGTGAAATCCGGTGCACTGTGGCTGGCTGTTCCCATGGGGCTGCTGGCTTTGGTGAGCCTAGCGCTATGTTTCCACCCCGATTCAATGAATTGGTACAAAACTAAGTTCCAAGAGCGCTAGACGGGCCTCGTTTTCTAGTTAGGTATGGTGTTACACGTGACTCAGACAGAAAATCCCAGCACTCCACAGCCAGTCCTGGTTGTCGACTTCGGTGCGCAATATGCCCAGCTGATCGCCCGTCGCGTGCGTGAGGTCAACTTGTACTCCGAGGTTGTTCCGCACACGATGACCGCCGAAGAGGTCAAGGCAAAAAACCCGGCCGCCCTGATCCTGTCCGGTGGCCCATCTTCCGTGTATGCCGACGGTGCCCCGGCCCTGCAGGAGGGTCTGCTGGATCTGGGGATCCCCGTGTTCGGCATTTGCTATGGCTTCCAGGCAATGACTAACGCGCTAGGCGGAACCGTGGCCAAGACGGGCCTACGGGAATATGGTCGCACAGACATGTCCATTCGCGGCGGACAACTGCATGAGGGTATGGGTGCCACGCAGCCTGTGTGGATGAGCCACGGTGATTCTGTTTCGGAGGCGCCTGAGGGGTTCACGGTGACCGCCACTACTGAAGGCGCACCTGTGGCGGCGTTTGAATGCCCCGAAAAGCGCATGGCCGGTGTGCAGTACCACCCAGAGGTTCTGCACTCTCCCAAGGGACAAGAAGTGCTCCGCCGATTCCTGCTGGAAACCGCCGGTTTGCAGCCCACGTGGACCGCAGGCAACATTGCTGAGCAACTCATTGAGCAAGTACGCGAGCAGGTCGGCCCCGAAGGTCGTGCCATCTGTGGTCTGTCCGGTGGTGTGGATTCCGCTGTTGCGGCGGCACTGGTACAGCGCGCTATCGGTGATCGCCTGACGTGCGTGTTTGTGGATCACGGCCTGCTGCGCCAGGGCGAGCGCGAACAGGTGGAGAAGGACTTCGTGGCAGCGACGGGCGCGAAGCTGGTCACTGCCCACGAGAAGGAGGCCTTCTTAGCCAAGCTGGCTGGGGTGACCGAACCAGAGGCAAAGCGCAAGGCCATCGGCGCGGAGTTCATCCGTTCCTTCGAGCGCGCGGTTACCGAGGTTTTGGAATCGGCACCGGACGGCTCCACGGTAGATTTCCTGGTTCAGGGCACGTTGTACCCAGACGTCGTGGAGTCTGGCGGGGGCAGTGGTACCGCCAACATTAAGAGTCACCACAACGTTGGCGGTCTGCCAGACGACGTGGAGTTCGAACTAGTCGAACCCCTGCGCTTGCTGTTCAAGGACGAGGTTCGCGCGGTTGGTCGTGAATTGGGTCTGCCAGAAGAAATCGTCGCTCGCCAGCCGTTCCCGGGTCCCGGCTTGGGTATCCGCATTATTGGGGAGGTCACGGAAGATCGGTTGGAGACCCTTCGTGCGGCAGATGCGATTGCCCGCGCAGAGCTTACAGCCGCGGGCTTGGATAACGTCATCTGGCAATGTCCAGTTGTTCTACTGGCCGATGTGCGGTCGGTGGGTGTCCAGGGTGATGGCCGGACCTATGGTCACCCGATCGTTTTGCGTCCGGTGTCCAGTGAAGATGCCATGACGGCCGACTGGACCCGCGTGCCTTACGAGGTTCTGGAGCGTATCTCTACCCGCATTACTAACGAGGTGGAGGAAGTTAACCGCGTGGTCCTGGACGTCACTTCCAAGCCGCCGGGAACGATCGAGTGGGAGTAAATCCACGTTGATGTGACCCTTACCCCCCTTAAGGGGGGAAGTGTATGGTTTTCTCTTTCGAACAAAACCTTTTATTGAATTAATAACTTTGTAGGTTGTATTGTCAGAGTTGAACGTGGTGCAGATCACAACTGTGGATTGCTGTGCCTTTCCCTTCTGACATGAGAAAGAGGTCGCTGTACATGACCCGCAAGATCGTTCGCTCACTTACTGCCGTCTCGGTATCCGCAGCAATCGCGATGGGTGGAGCCGGTGTGGCATCCGCTGCCGATGCAATGGGATCCATCAGTGGCCTCCTTGGTGGTGGCAGTGCCCTTGGCTCCTCTAAGCCTGATTTGGAGGTTCCGAAGGGGCGGCGTGACCTGTTGGGCGAGGTTGGAGGCCCAGCATGGAACGTTAACGTTTATAAGCAGACTTTCGGTGCTACCAAGGTCACCCCAGGTGCCGAGGTGAAGGTCCGTGTGGAGATTCAGGGTAAGAGCAATAATCAGACCCGTGTTGACGAGATCGTTAATGTAATGCCCAAGGGCTTCACTCTCACCAAGGTTGAGCGCATTAAGTCCGGCCTGCTCGGCGATTCCCCTGCGGTACTTAAGCAGAACGAGTACGCGGTAGTTCCTGCTGGTGACAACACTGAGGTCCGCGTGAGTTGGAAGGATGGCCTGATTATTCCTCAGGCTCCATTCGTTTCTCCTTCGAAGCCAGTGATCGTGGACTTCACTTACCGCGCGCCTTCTGCTGAGGGCACGTACAAGCACGGCGCGGGTGCTCGCGTTGGTTCTGCGATCACCCCATACAAGGTTTTCAATAACGCTACGCCGATCGAGGTATCCAAGGCTGCCGCTCCTAGCGGTTCCAGCTCCGGTTCTTCCTCCAGTTCCCCTTCGGCTATGGGTAGCTTGGGTAAGTAGTTGCCCTATGGGATCCGTGCCTGTCATGGGCCGGTTCTATCACCTCAGGTTGGGCTGTGGCCTGGCCTGAGGTTTTTGTTTTAACCCCGGCTGCGACTGGACTTCATTGCCGCTACTTTTCCTTGTCGTGGTCGTTCCCTGTTGGCCACCACCGTGATGTTGTTACTGCTACTTCCTGTGCGTTTCCATTAGCTTCTTTTCGCTGCCCTTATTTTTTATCGACGCCACCCCGGCCGGACCCCACCGGGCGAATGTGTTGGGTGCCATCGATGTGCGGGTACACCATCCATGCGTATCCGCCGGCGAGGATAGTAATCACCAGGGCAGCTATCCACGAATTAAGCATGAATGCAGGCAGGATCATAAGCGCCAGCCATAGTGGAAATAGGGGGATCAGTTGGTTAACGCTCGTGCGGTAGCGCTCCCCGCGCTTTTCTACCTCGGCGCGCACAGTGCGGCGATAGGGGTGGCTGAATGTGTACATCATGGCCCCACCTACGGCAAGAATGAGGATGACTACCTTGATTCCGTTTGGCAATGGCGTGGCCATGGAGGCGACGGCAAGTCCGAGTAATGCGGACCCAACTAGGCGAACGGGTAGTGGGGGTTGGATGACTGGGGCGCTAGCGTTCATGCCTTTCACTGTAGATCTGCTGGTTGCCCTGCACCAATAATGGCCGGTGCGGGTATCGGCGAGCTAGGGGGTGCCTGCAAGGTTCGTGAATGCCGGTGAGGGCTGGTATCGGGCTGCGGTGCGGGTATCGGCGAGCGAGGGGGTGGCTGCAAGGGGCACTGCGGGACTCTGCGGGGGTTTGTTGTTCTCAGTGGGGGTGTCGGACTCGGTGGGGTGTGCTGGTCTCTGCGGGGTTTGTCGGACTCTGCTAAATTCGGCTGTTCTTTGGGGGACTCTGTTGGTCTCTGTGGGGGCGTGTTCTCGAGGGTTGCGCTGGCCATGTGGCGGGATTACGCTATCTCTAAATGAGAACGGACGTTCGATTAATGAGGGTGTGGAAGCGCTTTTTATCCTTCGTTGTCTAAAGCGACTTTATAGTATGAGCTGTGGCAAGTAGGGAATGGGAGCACATCTCATGAGTCATAAAAACGCATGTGGAAACACATGAAGCCGGAAACAATCACAGTTTGCTAGCGATTATGAAATTAATCAGTGTCAAGGAGAGGGGTGAAGCGTGTCATGGTGAATGCTGCCGCGTTCGATAACGCTATCGATGATCTACGTGCAAAAATACAGCTGATTGAAGGTGGTGGTTCGGCCAATGCAACGGCAGCACAGGCGGGTATAGCTGAACCTACTTCTGTGCACGTTCCACCGTGGTTACGTGACGCGCTCGCTGGGCAAGGGTTCGCTCGGGGAGCAGTTAGTCAGGTCGAGAATTGCCCTGCAGCGCTGATCCATTGTGTGGCCGCCGCTACCGCACAGGGCAATTGTGTGGCGATTGTTAACTATCCTTCTTTGGCGCTGGCAGCCATCGATGCGGCCGGTGGCGACTTAGAGCGTGTGGTTTTTATTCCCGACGCCACGCCGCACACAGCTGCCGTCCTCGGGACTTTGGCTGAAGGTATGGACATGATTCTGTATCACCCGGTGGCTTCGGATGGAATGGATGCTGCGGGGCGGCTGGCCCCGACGTATGTGCGCCCCATTGAGGCGCGATTGCGTAAGAGCGAATGTGCGCTTGTGGTGTGTGGTGCACAGTGGCCGGGTGCGCGGTTGCATGTCAATTGGCAAATCACCGGTGTGCGCGGGCTAGGGAAGGGCTCGGGGCGGGTGAAGGCTGTGGAATTAACGGCGAAAGCGTGGGGCAAATCCCAGCCCCCGCGGACAGTACATGCGGTGATTGGCGAGAGCTGGGATGTGGTTGAGGCTGGGGAGCGCGAGGTGGCGTCGGATAAAAAAGGCGATGTAGCTGAGCGGGCGGTAAGTAGTGCACGTTACCTGAGAAGACGCACGGCGGTGCAGAGTAAAAGTAGTGACGTAGCTGCGATGCCGGAGCAGGTGGCGCAATGAGTAAGACGAGCGATGGTCAGCTAGGGCAGAGGGGGCAGGAGAGGTTGGGGGAGAGGAGTGCGGGGCGAGAGCCGAGTGGACGGGGTGTGGGGCGAGAGCCGAGTGGACGGAGTGGGCAACGGATGCGACGCGAGAAGAAGGGACAGCGCGGGCAGCGGGTGACGGTGCTATGGTTTCCGGATTGGCCGGTGTATGCAGCTAGCCGGGCAGAGGGCTGGGATGTGCTGCAGCCCGCGGCGGTGATAGCGGAGCATCGGGTGGTGGCGTGTAATGCGTCGGCACGGAAGGCCGGTGTGCGGGCAGGGATGAAGCAACGTCATGCACTCGCGGCCTGCTCGGTGTTGAATGTGGCGGCGGAGGACCCAGCACAACAGGCAGCGGTGCATGAGGAATTGCTGGTGGAATTGGAGTCCGTAGCTGCGCATATCGAAACTGTGCGCGCGGGGTTGTTGGCTTTTCCCATGCATGCGTTGGCCAAATTTTATGGCGATGAGGATCGTGCGGTGGAGTTGCTATTGAACGCAACGGCACGGGCAGAGGTGGATTGCCTTGCGGGGACGGCCGATGACCTGGTGACAGCCACGTGGGCGGCGCGCGCGGGCAAGTGTGTGGAGCCAGGGAAGTCCGGAGAGTTTGTTTCGGATCTGCCGATCGAGGCGCTGTGCATTGAACCTGCCTTGCATGGGCCACGCGAGATGATGGAGACGTTGCGACAACTGGGTGTGGCCACGATGCGGGATTTTGCAGCCCTGCGCAGGTCGGATGTGGCGGCCCGGTTTGGACAGGAAGCGGTGGAGTGGCATCGCATTGCTAGTGGCCAGCCCAGCCGAGAGGTAGCTCCGCGCCAAGTGACAGTGCCCATGCAGGTGGTGCATGAGGTGGAAAGCCCCATCACGAGTACGGAAACCGCGGCATTCGTGGCACGGCAAGCCGCCGGGCGATTACATGAAGAACTATTCGCAGCAGGTGATGTGTGTTTGCGGTTGGCGGTACGAGCGCGGATCAATGCACCAGCGGGATACACCGGACCAACCGAAATTGAGCGAGTGTGGCGCTGCCGGGAACCGCTGAACGAAAAGGAAACCGCCCAGCGCGTGCGGTGGCAGCTGGACGGGTGGATAACCCGGATGCGCGGTGCGCGGAGGACTCAAGGAGTCCCCGGGCGTGGTGGGTATGCCGGGAGAGAGGAGCTTGCTGGGCGTGGTGGGTATGCCGGGCGTAGTGAGTATGCCGGGAACAGTGAGCCCGAGGCGAGTGATGGATTCGACGGGGACGATTGGGACAGTGACGGCACAGTCGGCATTACTGCTATTGAGCTGGTACCGGTGGAAACTGTTCCGGCGGGAAGCATCATGCCTGGGTTGTGGGGAGGGCCGGATGAAGGTGTCCGTGCGGCACGAGCAGCGGCGGGGCGCGCACAAGCATTGATCGGAATTAACGCGGTGCTGCGACCGATTCCGTGTGGTGGCCGTGCCGTGGCGGGACGGGTGGTGACTGTGCCCTATGGTGAGGAGGACCCAGAGGAAGTGAAGGCACTCAGTACGCGATCCTGGCGCGGTGAACTGCTGGCACCATTGCCTTCGGTGATAGGAGCCAAAACGGCTAGGAAAGGTGCCGATGAACTGTCTGCACCTTCTGCTCGCCACCCAGCGGCAAGAGTGATGGTGTTGGATGGCGATGGTCAGGCAGTATACGTCACGGGGCGAGGGGTGCTCAGCGGAAAACCCGAGCACTTACGGTGGGGCGGGCGGAATTTTGCGATCACCGGTTGGGCTGGCCCGTGGCCTGTCGACGAGCAATGGTGGGCTGCGGGGAAGCGTTACGCACGCATGCAGATCAGTACCGATGAACCGGGAGCGTTTTTGCTGGTGTGTAAAGGAGCGCGCTGGCGCATAGAGGCAACATACTGAGGTAGCCACAGCAGGGCAACGAACCGGTGTAGCACAGCAGGGCAACGCGCCGGTATAGCACAGTGGGGTTACGAGCTGATGCCATGTATAGAGGCAACATACTGAGGTTTTCTCGCTGGTCTAGGTACGCTAGTGGTTATGTCCACTAAGAGGAACCCCGTGGCGGGAACAGCACCCCAGTCTCAGACCTCGCCGAAGGCGCTAGCCACGGAGAACGATGACGACCAGCTGGCAACCACCATTGATCAAACTCCCGTGGCGAAAGCAGACCTGTGCGCCAAACCCACCGCGGAGAAATTGCCCGGTACCGCGAAGACCGCGAAACTCGTGTTAGCAGTTGAATACTTCCGCGGGTGGGGCAAGGACATCCTCGACGGTGAAGCGCTCGGCAAAGAACTGGCGGGGGAACTGAAAAAATTCCTCAAAACCAACAAAGCTGAGCTGCACTTCATTCGCCGACCTGGCCGTGCGGGGCAAGAGCGCGAGCAGCTGGGCACGCGCCAACTGTTCATCGCGTGGGCGGATGCACAGCGCGCCGGGTTTAACCCTGACCAGCCGTACACCCCGATCCTGGAAGAAATGCAGATCACCGACGTGCGGCAGCTGCTGGACCTGGATCTCAGCCAGCCCGGGGTAAACCCCCAGGCAACCACAGTAGATCGCAACATCTTGCTGATATGCACCCACGCCCGGCGCGACCGCTGCTGTGCGATATTCGGACGGCCCGTGGCCGCCGAGGTTAGCAAAGACTACGACGAAGTGTGGGAATCCTCCCACACCAAGGGCCACCGCTTCGCGCCTTCCATGATTCTACTGCCGAGCAACTATTCCTTCGGCCGACTGACCAGCGACGAAACCCGGTACATGCTGGACGGCGCTCGTACACACAAGCTGACCTTCCACAACAACCGTGGTCGGGGAACACTCACCCCACCGGCGCAGGTAGCCGAATTGGAAGTAGCCCGCCGACTGCTGGGGCTGGGCATTGAGCCCGGACTTAACGACTTCGCCACTCACGAGACCACGGTGGAGGTGGTGCGTGATTCCCAGGGTGCCAAATCCAAGACAGTTAAGGTGGAGGTCCTACATTTCCCCACACAGAGGAGCTTCCGGGCGCACCTTACCCAAACCGACCCGATTGAAGTGCTGACCTCGTGCGGGGATGCCCTGAAAAAGCAACGCGGTTGGAGGGTTAAAGTGCTGGAGGAAATCTAAAACCGTCTAGAGCGTGGCGTCGAGAAAACAAAAAGGCACCACTAGCTTTTTTCCACATCGATAACTACCCGCGGTGGCGACTGCAAGTAGTTGATTTTGTACCGGGGGTTTTCGTCGCGCAAGCCCAGGACGTATTGGTGAACGGCCTCGAACGCGCCCTGATCCTTCACGGACTGGATTGCGTTTCCGTTAGCGTTGCCTCTGAGCGGTGGGTCGTAGAAACTGCCATCGCGCAGCCGTTGAGGCATCGAAATATAGTGCAGGGCAACAACGAGGGCGGTTTTGCCGGAGTACTCGACGGGGAATCCCGAACCATCAGCAAAAGGTTGCTTGGTGGTCTTCAACGTCCAGCCCGGGCGCCCGTGTCCACTCAGTTCAATGACAAGTCGGTCAAACCCATGGTGTTGCCCGATACGGGCTTCGATAACGCGGAGCTCCGAGCCTTTCGCGGGCTCCATGGCGAAAGGCAGGGACGAGGGGAACGGTTGGGCTCCGGATTCCTTGCCGGCACTGGGTTGGGTGTCCCTCGACTCGGGCGAGGCGGGCGAGGTGAGCGAGGGCTTCCCCGGCGACGGCGAAGTGGAATGCGTGGGCGACGCTCCGGAGGGGGAACCCGCTGCCTGAGCGTCAGTTGCGGAACCCTCGGCACCGCTAGTAGGGGTAGCACTATTGGTGGTGGAATCGCCGGTGCTCTCCGAAGGCGTACTTCCACACCCAGTGAGAAGCGCTCCCGCAAGGATGATGGGGATGAAGGGGCGCGAGGGGCGTCGGGTAAAAAAGGAAGTGGTACGGCGAGCAAACATAAAAACAGCCTAACTGAAAAGTTCAGTCAGGCTATCAGATTGGGCCAAAGTGGTGCAGCAAAGGCACTGCGCTAGGAACACCCGGAGGCAGGCGGCTCCCCACAGACCCCGGCCGAAGGGAACCGGCCAGGACCGGCCAGGACCAGCCAGGACCAGCCAGGACCGAGTAGGACCGGCCAGGACCGGGCTAGTGCCGCGAACTAGCGGCGCATGATCTTCTTCGCCAACCAGTTGCCGCCCAGCTGGGCGATCTGCACGATCACGATGATCACGGCCACGGTGATCCACGTGACTTGGTCATTGAAGGCGCGGTAACCGTAGACGATGGCGAAGTCACCCAAACCACCAGCACCGATGTAACCGGCCATCGCGGACATATCCACGATCGCGATGAACATGAAGGTGAAGCCCAAGATCAAAGGACCGAGGGCCTCGGGGATGATCACCGAGAAAATGATCCTTAAGGGGGAAGCGCCCATGGCTTTGGCGGCCTCGACCACGCCGGGGTCGATGGAAACCAGGTTCTGCTCCACGATGCGGGCGGCGCCGAATGTTGCGGCCAGCACCATACCCACGATGGCCGCTTCCGTGCCGATGCGGGTACCGGCGATCACTTCGGTCAGTGGCCCAATCGCGGTCAGCAAAATGATGAACGGGATGGGGCGGACGAAGTTCACCAGCACGTTGAGGAACCAGTAGACCGGCTTGTTGGCCAGCACTCCGCCTTCGCGGGTGGTGTACAACAGCATGCCGAGCACCAAGCCCAGGATTGCGGAGATCAGCAGGGTGACGGACACCATGTACAGGGTGGACGTCAGCGCCTTGGTGAACGTTGGGCCCAGGCGGTCCCAATCCATCTGCCCCTTCGCCAGGAAGGTCACGGTGCTGTTGGTGACAGTGTCGTTAGCTAATGCGTGGTGGGTGAGGTTCATCGGATCTCCTCCACTTCGGTCGTGGCGGACATGGTCTCGTAGAACTTCTGGATGGCGCGCTCGCCTTCTTCATCCTTGGGTGTGAGCCGCAGAGTGAGCTTGCCGAACGAGTGCTGCTGCAGCGTGGTCACACCGCCGTGCACGATATTCACGCTGACGTGGTTGCTGTCGAGCGCGGAAACGGCGCTGAAGAAGCCGATGCCCTCGGCCATGGTGACGGTGAATAGTCGGCCAGTGCCGGCCTGCAGCGCTTCGCTTTCCACCTGGTCAGGGGTGTTGCGCAGCGAGGTTGCCACGAAGTTCGCGGCCACATCGGTGGAAGGGTTGGAGAACACGTCGTACACCGAGCCCTGCTCGACGACCTTGCCGCCTTCCATCACGACAACCTGGTCGGCGATCGAGCGCACAACTTCCATCTCGTGGGTAATCACAACAATCGTGATCCCCAGCTCGCGGTTCACGCGGCGCAGCAGTTCCAACACATCGCGGGTCGTGGACGGATCCAGTGCAGACGTGGCCTCATCGGCCAGCAGCAAGCTGGGGTTCGTCGCCAGTGCGCGCGCAATACCCACGCGCTGCTTCTGACCGCCGGAAAGCTGCTCGGGGTAGGCCTTGCCTTTGTCCTGCAGGCCGACGAACTCTAGCAGCTCGGCTACGCGGGTTTGCTTTTCTTTTTTATCGACGCCCTGCAGTCCCAGCGGGTACGCCACATTCCCGGCCACGTTGCGTGACTGGAACAGGTTGAACTGCTGGAAGATCATGCCGATGTTGCTGCGCAGTTTGCGCATTTTTGATTCGGGTAGGCCCACAATGTCCTGTCCATCCAGCAGGATCTGACCCGACGTGGGGCGATCCAACCCGTTGATCTGGCGTACAAGCGTGGACTTACCTGCACCGGAATAACCGATGATGCCCACGATGGAGCCAGCGGGGATGGTGATGTTGACATCATCCAATGCCACAGTGTCGCGCTTGCCTTGGTTGAAGACTTTTCGGACATTGCGGAATTCGACCGATGTGCCGGTTTTCTGACGGGTGTCGTTGACAGCTGCGCTGGGTGCGCCAGTGGTGGAGGTGTTGGTCTCACCAGAGGTGCGTGCCGTGTTGTTGGCGCTTTCGGCGCCAACGGGGCGAGCTGCGGCGGCGTTGCCGAGGTTTTCGGCCATAGGAGGGGTCCTAACGTGGTGTTACTTCTGGGCCTTAGTTACTTCTGGGCCTTCAGCTTGTCCTGGGTCTCGGTCAGGATCTTCTCCAGCTCGGGACCGTCCATCTTGATCTCTACGGACGTGCCCTTGGACTCTTCGTTGAGAGCGTCCTGGACTGGCTTGGAGTGCCAGATCTCGACGAGCTTTTTGAACTCTTCCTTGTTTTGGTTTTCCTTGGTGGTCACGAAGCCGTTGATGTAAGGCTTTGCCTCATCGGCCTTTGGATCGTCCTTGAAGATGGCGGTGTTTGGATCGATTCCGGCCTTGGATAGGAAGGAGTTGTTCACAACGGCGGGCTTGCCATCCAGGTAGGAGGTCGCGGTCTGTGCTGCGTCCACGGTGGTGACCTTGATCTTGGACTTGCTCTCGTCAATGTCTGCTGGGGTAGGGGTCAGCAGGCCGTCCTTCTTGAGGGTGACCAGCTTGGCCTGGACCAGCACGTTGATAGCGCGGCCTTGGTTAGTGGAATCGTTAGGGATGACCACCTCGCCGGCCTTTTCTACGTCCGCAACGCTCTTGTGATCCTTGTAGTACAGGGCCAGTGGGACGATCTCGGTGGCGCCGACGGGAACCAGGTTCGTGTCGTTACCTACGTTGTACTCGGCCAGGAACTTCATGTGTTGGAAGTTGTTGATGTCGATCTGGCCATCCTTCAACGCCTGGTTGGGGATGTTGTAGTCGTTAAAGGAAACGACTTCGCCCTTGATGCCGGCCTTGTCCAGTTCTTCCTTGAAGACCTGCCACTGCTTCTGGTCGGAATCGGTGGTGCCGATCTTGATGGTTTCTTCATCATTGCCACCGCAAGCGGCCAGGCTGAAGGCGGTGGTGGCTGCCAGGGCGGCTGCTAGGGCTTTGCGTCCTAGGGACATGGGTTTCTCCTCTTGGGGTCTGTGGGCGCAATGTGGCGGTTTTCGGTGCCACGAAAGCTTAATGCGGTCAAAATAACACTTTGCGCGCAAGTGGACAACTTAGTCTATCCTAAGCGGTCTGCTCGGTGGGGAGGGTGGATTGGGCGGGCTCGGGGGGTGTGTGGGGTTGGGGTGCCCGGGGGTTGTCTTAGTTCGTCGTGCCCCCTGTTTAACCTCGATGCTGGGGAGGGAAGCACTAGAATAAAGCCCCATCCCGGGTGATCGAAAGGTGAAGGTGGGTTAATTGGCACGGCTGAGTCTCAAGGCAATTGAGGAGCGGGTAAAACCTCTGGCGGGGTGCGAGGTTTACGATCGGGATTTCTTCTTCGACCTTATGCTGGCTTATGGGCGTTCCAAAGGTAATGTCACCCGCCTGCAGTTCTGCTACTTCGCGGAGGACACGGGCATTTTCACTGAGAATCAGTTCACTAACGCAGTTGGTTCTCAGAATCAATTCACTAAAGCAGTTGGTTCCCACACTTTGGACGATGGCTCCGATACCGCCGAGTTCATTAGGGAGCTCTTCGCGGCGCTAGATGAGGCTGACCCGGCCAAAAGTCTGCGCATCTGCGGGGTTTTCCCTACGTCAACGGCCGTCTTTTTCATTCCGACGCCGCGCTGACCGTCCCACGCTTCTCCGCGAAAGCTCGCGAAATGTTGATTGGGTTAGGCAAGCAGATTTGGCTGGATATTAACCCCGATATTTTTGGCTCGATGTTTCAAGCGATCGTGACGCCAGGAAAGCGATCGAATCTGGGCCAGCACTACACCTCGGTGCCGAACATCTTGAAGACCATTGAGCCGTTGTTTCTCGATGAGCTCAAGGAAGACTTCGAGGCCGCCTTCGACAATTCGAGGAAGCTGGCCAAACTTCTGGATCGTATTGCGCGCATAAAGATTTTCGAAGCTTAGACGTCACGAATGATAAAAGCCGCATGAGCCAGTAAATGAACTGCTCCCCATTAGTTGGACTGAGAAATCA
>NZ_KV786169.1:52972-206656 GCF_001806865.1 Corynebacterium sp. HMSC28B08 | reverse complement strand
GCCCGGATGCCGAGAATACCGGCACCGAGAGCAGAGCGCACCCCACCGCCCACGCACCGGTTCACTCCCTACTGCCCACGCACCAGTCCGCACCCCACCGCCCACGCACCAGTTCACAAAATGTGCAGCAGAACTCTGACAAAATGACGCGTTTTTGTTGGACTTCTGCTGCACATTTGCCCTTCAAAGCCCGGATGCCGAGAATACCGGCACCGAGAGCAGGGCGCACCCCACCGCCCACGCACCAGTTCACAAAATGTGCAGCAGAACTCTGACAAAATGACGCGTTTTTGTTGGACTTCTGCTGCACATTCGTTAATCAGCTCAAGAAATCCGGCAGCGAGTTCAATAGAGGAACATCCGCACCGGGATCAATACGCGAACACCGGAGCGATCGGGAAAACTTCCTGCACCCGTCTGAACTCCCTGCCCCCCATCACTTCTAAAAGTAGCTGACTACCAACACAACATCAGCACACAAAAAGGCACCATCAGATAAACACAAAAGGCCCAGCCGACGACACGCCGACCGGACACACTTTCTGTCCCTTAACCCACCCAAAACGCACGAAAACAAAACCCGGTGGGACTGAAAGCTTTCAGTTTCACCGGGTTTTTGATGGTGCCAGATGATGGATTCGAACCAACGTAGGCAATGCCGACGGATTTACAATCCGCTCCCTTTGGCCGCTCGGGCAATCTGGCGTGCACCTCAAGGGTGCGCTCGATACTTTACTATGAACTATCGCAGAAAGCACAAATCAGCAGTTCGGCTGGGCATTCTTCCGCGTCGGTGAGCCATGGTCTACCCGGTCACCCGACTCCCCCACGCGCCAGATTCAGCAACGCACCCGGCTCCCCCACGCACCGCGTCAGCCAAGCACCTGCCTCCCCCACGCACCGGGTCACCTAGGCACCTACCTCCCCCACGCACCGCGTCAGCCAAGCACCAGATTCAGCCACGCACCGGGTCACCTTGGCACCCAACTACCCCACACACCCAACTCACCCACGCACCCGACTCCCCCACGCACCGGGTTAACCCAAGCGCTTCAGCGCAAATCCCAAAAGCTCCCGCAGCGCTGTAGTCGCCTCAGACTCAGGCAACTTACCCAACTCGGCTTCTGCCCTATCGCGGTAGATCTGAACCTGCTCCTGCGCGCGCTCACGGCCTTCGGAGCGCTTGATCAATTCAAGGGCTTCTTCCACCAACGCATCGTCTTCAACTGGCCCCGTAAGGATCTCTCGCAAGCGAGCACCCACTTCGTCATCCTGACGCATTGCATAGAGAACGGGAAGCGTGAATACGCCCTCGCGCAGATCCGTTCCGGGTACCTTGCCGGATTCTTCGGGATCGGACCAAATATCGATGATGTCATCAACGATCTGGAAAACCTGGCCCATGTTGCGCCCAAATGCGTGCAACGCATCGCGCACTTCCACAGGCGCGCCGGAATGCTCCGCCCCAAGGAAGCCGGCTGCGGCAATAAGCACGCCCGTCTTTTCCTGGATGACGGTCATGTAGTGCTCAATGGGGTCTTGTCCCTCTGCGCATCCCACGGTCTCGCGCATCTGCCCCGTAACCAGCTCACGGAACGTGGAAGCAAAGTGGCTAACAGTTGCGGCACCCAAGTCCGCAAGCATGTCCGAAGCCACCGCGAAGAGGTAATCCCCCGCCAGGATGGCAATGGAGTTGCCCCACCTCATGTTCGCGCTGTCGGCCCCGCGTCGTCGATCGGCTTCATCCATTACATCGTCGTGGTACAACGTGGCCAGGTGAGTCAGCTCCACCACAACCGCAGCCTTGTAAACCTCATCGGCCGTGGGCTTTTCCCCGTACAGCGCGGACAACAGGGTAAACACCACGCGGAATCGCTTACCACCGGCGATCGCCAAGTGGTTGATCTTATCCGTCAGGAATGGCTCGCCTTCCATCAGCGATTCGCGCAGCAACTTTTCCGCCACCTCGACACGCGCCTGGAGCATTTCATTAAGCCCTGGGCTGCCCAGTTGCGGTGCTACCGGGGTAGATTTCACGGCGGCGTTTTCAGTGCTTGCCATTTCCTTCGGTCAGCCTCGTCATTCGTCGTGGATATGTAAAAACTGCTCCGTATGGAGCACAGTGCGACGCGCCGGGTATGGTGCCCTGCACGGCTCGCGCACATAAGTCTCGCAGATTCTTCAACTAGGTTACCTTAGCGCTTCGCAATTACCGATACGTGCCACAATGACATTTATGTCTCGTACCATCTCCTCGGACGTTCTCATCGTCGGCGCCGGCCCAGCTGGCAGTGCGGCCGCCTGGTATGCAGCTCAAGCCGGCTACCACGTGGGCGTCGTCGATATGGCAAACCACCTCACCACCCCGCGCGACAAGACGTGCGGCGATGGCCTTACCCCGCGAGCTGTGGCGGCGTTACACCACATGGGCGCCCAGGGGATTCTGAACGACCGGCCGCACATTAACGGACTGAAGCTGCATGGTTTCGGAGGTTCGGTAACTGAACCATGGCCGTCCACCGGCAGTTTCCCCACCCGGGGTTCGGCGATCGCCCGCACCGAGTTGGACTCAGCCCTTCTGCGCCACGCGGTTGCTGCGGGCGCGCAGTTTCACGGAGGCATCAAAATTCTCGACGCCACGCACGACCGCGCCAATCGCGTATCCGCAGTCACAGGGGTGGACCAGGCAACGGGAGAGCAGGTCACGTGCCACTTTAAATTCCTGCTGTTGGCCGAGGGGGTGCGCAGTACGGTCGCGAGGAAGCTTGGTGTGCAGTGGTTGCGTGGAATGGTGCACGGTGTCGCCGCGCGTTCATACATCACCACACCGCACGGCGATGAACCATGGATTCACTCGCACCTGGAATTGCGGGATGAGGCCCATGTTGCACAGCCCGGCTACGGTTGGGTTTTCCCGCTTGGCGGCACGCAGGCGAACCTGGGTTGTGGTGCGTTAGCCACCGCGAAACGCCCCTCCGGGGTGAATACCAAGAAACTGCTGCGCCACTACGCTGAGCAGTTGCGCGAAGAATGGGCTATTGAAGGCGCACCCGCGCGTGTCACAAGCGCTCTTTTGCCCATGGGTGGGGCCGTCACACGGGTCGCGGGCGAAAACTGGGCCACCATCGGGGACACTGCTGCACTGGTCAACCCCCTCAATGGCGAAGGCATCGACTATGCCCTCGAATCCGCTCGTTTGGTGGTTTCACTCTTACCCGACGCCCCACGCAATCCCCACGGATTGCTTTTCATGTGGCCGGCGGTGTTGCGGGAAGAGTACGGCGAGGCCTTCAGCTTGGCGCGCCGGCTGGCGATGGGGTTGACAATGCCGGGGCTGATGTCTGCGCTGGGACCAGTGGGAATGCGGGGACCCCAGGCCCACGCAGTGATGGCGGTGGCCACCCGTGTGATGGGTAATCTAGTCTCCCCGCGGGACCGCGACGTGACGTCCCGCGTGTGGCGGGCGGTCGGGGCCTTGAGCGTGGGCGCGGACAAACTACTTGCCCAAGACGCGCGACCGTTATTCGGTCGTTCAATAGCGCTGTAACTGACGATGCGGCCCGGAGTTCGAATGGGAAGGCGCCGTAACCACGTGGCGCTGAAGCTACCGGTTACCGTAGTAGCCACGTGGCGCTGGAGCTACCTGTTCACGGCCCTCAGTGCCAGCTAGTCTGCGCGTCGCGTGGCGCTGTGTAGTGCAACAATGCCTCCGGTGAGGTTCCGCCAGCCCACATTTTCCCATCCGCATTGCGCGATCTCGCGCGCCAATTCTTCTTGGTCTGGCCATTCGCGGATGGATTCAGCCAGGTAGATGTAGGCATCGGGGTTAGAGCTCACGACCCGTGCCACCTCGGGCAGGGCACGCATGAGGTATTCCTTGTAGATCGTTTTGAACACGGGGATTACGGGGGTGGAGAACTCCGCTACTGCCAACTTGCCACCGGGCTTCGTTACACGAGCCATTTCCCGCAAGCCAGCGCGGTAGTCAACGATGTTGCGCAAGCCGTAGCTGATCGTGACCGCATCGAAAGTGGCATCGGCAAAAGGCAACTGGGTTCCATCGCCGCAGATCTTGGGTACTTGGCGGTGGGCGCCCGCGCGCAGCATACCCATGGAAAAGTCGCAGGCAATACAAAACGCCCCGGTCTCGGCTAGCTCCTCAGTGGAAACCGCGGTTCCCGCGGCGAGGTCCAACACCACATCTCCAGGGCCCAGGTTCAGGCGCCGACGGGTACGCTTCCGCCACATACGATCTTGACCAAAGCTCAAGACCGTATTGGTGATGTCGTAATTCTTTCCCACACCGTCGAACATCGACGCGACTTCGTGGGGCTTCTTATCCAAGCTCGCCCGTGACATAATCCCTCATCTTAGACGTGCTGACCCGCGCGGGGACAGCCGTGGGGGCGTTAAGAACCCAACAGTCCTATCGGTTAGAACGGGGCAGCCTGGTCCGTCTCACTGGGGCGGCGCACTGAACCTTGCGCTGGTTCTGCAGCGCTGTGCTGCGCCCGGCGCTGGCTGGTCTGCTGCGCCGCGATCTGCGCGGGAGATTCCTGTGCCTTACGCAACCGCTCCCCGGCCGCCACTGCGAGAGCCCCCGTACTGGTAGCGGCAGCCATCATGGATTCCACATCCGCGGCCACACCCATGAAACGCTCCGGTGGCCCCTTGCGGAAGAACTTCCGAGAGAGCAACCCCTTGCGCCCGTGCATATCGATTGCCAGATCGTAGTAATCCAGTAACTGGCTGCACAACCCCGGCCACGACTTGGATTGCACCCCTTCAAATGCCGCGGCTCCAAAGCCTTTCACACCGCGGCTGATGATGTCTTCAACTGCACTGGGCAGATCGCGTTCAAATGAATCCACATCCAGCAGGTGACCATTTACTCCTGGAGTAATGAGGTCGATCGGCCCACCAGCACGCGGGCCGATGGTGGCCACGCCCGAGGCCTGTGCTTCCTGGATGGCCTGACAAAAAGTTTCGAACTGCCCCGCATGAACGAAAATATCCAAGCTGGCAAAGGCCTGTGGCAGGTCATCCCCGTACATGCCACCCGTGAATACGGCGGTTGGCATGATTTTTTCCAAGTCTTCACGTTCTGGGCCATCACCGACGATAACCAATTGGATATCATCTCGGTCATCTAGCACCGCTAGGCGCTCCACGGACTTTTCAGCTGCCAAGCGGCCAACGAAGCCGACCACGGTCACCTGATCCGCGCCGAAGGATGCGGCCTTTCCGCTATGAAGGGCTGCGCGTTTGGAGCGCCCGGCGTCGAGCCAGAAGGACCGCAAGTCCTCGCTGCGTTTAGCGGGGTTGAAACGGACGATGTCCACACCACGACCCCAATGGAAGACGTTGCGGACCTTGTGTTCCTCTAGCTCTTTGATAGTGACCGAAGACGGCGCCAAAGTCATAGTGCAGTTATTGTGCAGTGCGCGCGTGACGCGCCATGCGGCCTGGGACAACATGGCTGCGCCGTAGTTGTTCGCAAAACCCGCAACATCAGTTTGATAGACAGCCACGCATGGCAACCCTAGGGTTTTGGCAGCAGCCGCGCCGGCGGCGCCGAGAACAAAAGGGCTGGCGAGGTGAACCACGTCCGGTTGGAAATCGCGCATTTCCGTCAGCACGCGGGGCAGTGGCACACCGATGGGCAGGGAGTTAACCCCCGGAACGTCCACGGCGGGTACGCGAGTGATGCGGTGGCCGAGGTAGTGCGTGATTTCTTCCTGCCCGTCCTTTGCGGCCGGCGCAATCACCAGGGCTTCGTGTCCATGACGACGCAGGTGCTCCAGCACGCGCAAAACGGAATTCACCACGCCGTTAACGACGGGCAGGAAACTCTCGGCGACAATTGCAACACGCATAGGATTCACCTTCTCCCACTGACTTCACATCCTCATGACCGCCGGGTAAAGCTTTGCGCAAATGATTCCGAACAGCGGTTTACGCGGGTGAAGTTTTGGCAAACAAACGAGACCTCAGGAGTAACCATAGCCCGCCACCCACGAACAGCACTACCGCCAACGAACTGAGTGCCGGCAGAAAAGCCAATGTCCAACCGCGCCCGGCGACCTTCACGTTCTTGGGATTGCTCTGCTGGTATTCCACGCGTACTTTCTGTCCTTTCACCAGCCCCGTTGGGTACTTCAACCCCTTGTCCGGCTGGTGATAGTTACCTTGGCTGTCATGGAACCGCACGGTTGTTCGCAAGGCACCCGTATCCAACACGTCGGCAGTCGCCGTTGCCCGATCGCGCGAGATCGCGTAGTCATCAATAGCCGCGGTCACAATCATCCCCAGGCAAGCCAGCACCCCAAAAATGGTCAACGCAATCACCAGCTGCCGGGCGCGACGTACCACCCGTTCTCGGCGTGGCAGGGCCGGCACTGATTGCTCCAAGGTAGCTTTGGCTGCTTGGTTCATCGGGGAGTCACTGCCTCACGGATAGCCTTTTCTACATTTCGACGCCCCGCCCGGCTCACTTGCGCTTCGATCACGGCAATACCGCTGCCAATGGCTTCGTCATCTGCACTGAGGTATCCCAGCTCCGCGTGCTCTTCGATCGCTAAGGCCAATTCGGTTGGCGTGGTCACCAGGCGGTGTGGCACACCGAATCCCGCACACAATTCACCGAGGTTAGCGCGCAGTGGTGTTCCGAAGATCCGCTCGAACATCTCGCTGCCATCAGGGAACCTCCGTAGCTGCTCTCGCCCGGGCTCTAGGGTCTCGAAGATTCCCCCTCCGTTGTCATTCGTGACGATGATCAGCAGGTTATCGGGGTGGGGCTCAAGGGGACCGATATTCAATCCACCTATATCGTGCAGAAACGTCAGGTCGCCCATCACTGCAATGGTGCGGGGAGCGCGCATGGTGTGCGGCTCACTGGAGGCATGCGCAAAAGCCACCCCCGCCACGGTAGACACTGTCCCATCAATCCCGGCAGCGCCCCGGCTGGCATAGGCGGCAACTCCGGAAAATGGCAACCCGGCGCGCGAGGCATCGCGCACCGTTGTAGATGCTCCTAGCACCACTGCATCCCCATCACGGAGCGAATCAGCTACGGCAGCCACAGCATGGATCGCAGTAAACTCGTCACTGTCCTCGAGCGTTCGGCGCACAGCTTCCGCCCCCATGTCACTGATCGCGCGGCACACGGACAACCATTGTTGATCGACCTCCCCCGTCAAGGTGATCGCACGTGTGACGGCTGCCGCCGTGCCGCTGACATCAGTCACCGTATTAGTATCCGTGACCACCACCACGCGGATCTCCGGATCGGCCAGCAGGCGCGCCACCGGCCGGTGCAGCGTGGGGCGCCCCACTACTACGATTTGTTCCGGTCGGGTCACCGCTGAATATTCTCCATGGGCCACGGTGTCTGCCGTAAACATCGCTGCCGCAGCGGAATGCACGGGAATCTCCGGCGCGTCGGGTGCCATAGGTTCGGCCATCGTGGGCACACCCGATAGCTGTTCCATGATGCGGCGCCCCCACGCCCGATCGGTGACCTCTCCCACGATCGCCAACGTGCGTTTTCCCAGGTCGACCGCTACCGCATCGGGCTCAATCTTTCGCACAGTGGGCATGGCTTCGGAACAGCTATGGTTGTAGAGCGTATTCGACACCGCATCGGTGTCAATCTTTCGCACAGTGTGCATGTGCACTTCGCTGCCACCGGGGCGCCCGAGTTTTTCCTGGGCGCCTGCCGGCCCCGCTGGTTGCTCTTGGTTGGTTGCCCGGTGCTGGCCTTGGCTTAGGCTTTCTTGGATTTCGGACGCCCCCAGGCCCACCACCGCGCTGTCCTCTGGCACAAGGGGTTCCCGCAACGGAACATCCAATTGCACTCCCCCTCCCTCGGTGGGGTGCATCGCCGCTGCAATCACTTCACCGACGGTATTGCGCAGGAAGTCCACCTGGTCGGCCGGTAGTCCTTCGGTGATCCCGCGCTGCGCACAAGTCTCTCCGATCTGATCTAGGGTGCGAGTGCACACTGAATGCGAACCGAAGATACCCACCTGGTCAATGGTCTGGTTCGCCCCCGTTCCCACCATTTTCAGCGGGCGGTTGGCCGATAGCACCATGAGGGGGACGTGCGTCAGCGTGGCCTCCACCATTGCTGGCAGGCAATTCGCGACCGCCGTGCCCGATGTCATGACTACCGGCACCGCGCGGCGGGAGTACTTAGCCAGGCCGAGAGCTAGGAAAGCAGCAGTGCGTTCATCGGTTCGCACGTGCATGCGTAACCGGCCCACGCGATCAGCTTCCGCGATGGCAATCGCTAGGGGTGCCGACCGCGATCCCGGGCACACAACGGCTTCGCGTATCCCGCTCCGGATAAGCTCTTCGACAATCACCAAAGCCGTTGTCATGGCTGGGCTTACCGGTACATCGAGTTGCGGGGCGTTCACTTCAGGCACCTTCGGATTAGTCACATTGTCTAACTTACCGAGCAACCACTACAACGCGAATACCCCACCGCCTCACTCTGGACGGTCTCGCGGGCTGGGTCATCTCCCTGTCTTCGCCGTCTCTCAGAAACGAGGCCAATCACTCACATGCCCCCAAACGTAACCGTAATCGGCGACACAGTTTCCACCACGCTGCTACGGTGGCGCCCACGGAGCCGGTTCACCTAGAGCCACTCCTGTGCTTTGTCGCAACACTGAAAATCACCACTCTAAGGAGAAGCAATGCCTAACTACCGCATCAAGGACGCCAAGCAGAACGTTGTACAGGAAGCAGAATTCGCCTCTGACGAGAAGGCTTACGACTGGTTCAAGGAAGAGTCCAAGGCAGACGACTCCCTGGGCTGGGGTCTCGAGGTTGAACGCGAGGGCGAGTGGGTGTTCTTGGATCAGTCCGAGGGTGGAACCAACACCTCCGGTTCCGATAACTAAGCCCGAGTTTCGCTAGCAGAGCTATTCGCTCACCATTTCTTTAAGGGCCTAACGGCGCACCGCGATAAATGCTTGTCACCGCGATAGGTGTTGAGCTTCGCGATAGGCGCTGGGCATCGGGATAGATGCCGAGCACCGCCATAAATGCCTGGCACCGTTACAGGTGCTCGACATCGTTACAGGTGCTGGTAGGCCTTTTTGAGTCTCTCGAACCACCAATCCTTCCGGCTCCCGCTGGCGGCGAACTCGCGGAGCACGTCGGCGTCGGGAATAAGAGGCCCCGCTTGGATGCGACCGTCAACGATGGGGCGAGGAGCGAGGTCCTCAACGAAGAGAGACCCCGTGGCCAGGCCGGCAGCCTGCGATACCGAGCCCACCTCCGGAAGGCGCGCGGCGGCCTCGAGGCCCGCACCCAGACCGATACCGGTGTCCAGCGCGGAACTCATGGTCACCGCAACCCCACAAGGGGCGACAGCGCGGGCGATGCTGAGCAGGCGTTCCACTCCACCCAGGGGAGGCACCTTGAGCACCACGACATCGCAAGCACCAGCATCGATGACGTCCGTGACAGCGGTGAGTGGATCGGCGCTTTTCCGGATGCACTCATCGGCAGCGATGCGCACGGGCTCGGATGAACCAGCCAGAACGCCCACCCGCCGGCGCACCTCAGCCAACTCTTCGGCAGTGGCACACGGCTGCTCCACATAATCGAGCGGACCCTCCGCAGTGATGGCTGCGATGGCTTCCAGAGCTTGGGAAACACTCCACGCCCCATTCGCATCAAGGCGCACCTTGGGTTCGTCAATTCCCGCTTGGCTGCACCACTGCCGAACGGCCCGCACGCGGGCAACATCATCTGCGAGCTGCTGACCTTTCTGCGCAACCTTGATTTTGACCGTGGTGCATCCCGGGTAGCGCTGCATCAGGGCACCGATAACATCCGGGTCCTCGCGTACATCCACTGCAGGAATGGTGGCATTGACGGGCACCCAGGAATTCGCCAGATCAGGTGCTGAGGTATAGCCGTATTGCACAGCCGCACACAGCCACCTGGATGCCTCCTCCGGTTGGTATTCAAGGAAAGGGGCCCATTCCGCCCAGCGGAAGGGGGCGTCGAATAATAAAGCCTCCCGCACCTGGACACCGCGAAAAGGTACGCGCAAAGGTAGAGAAACCACGTGGGCACGCTCGAGAAGCTCGTCAACGCTGGGCATGCTAGCAGTGGGCTGATCCTGTGAAGCCTGGCCACGCATGGGCCGATCCTGTGAGGCCTGGCCACGCTGGGACTGATCCTGTGAAGCCTGACCGCGCTGGGGCTGATCCTGTGAAGCCTGGTCGCGCTGGGGCTGATTGTTCATGTTCTCCAGCATGCCACCGCCTGGGGATGGTGGATCTCAGAGACTCGATAGAATGCGGGACATGACTGATTCTGCGAATTCCACCCCCGCTACCGGCACGGGCGCAGCCGGCGATTCCGCTAACCCTTTTGATGCCTCCCAGTGGCGCGAGGTTCCCGGTTTCGATTTCACCGACATCACCTACCACCGCCATATCGGCACCGAGCGCAAAGACGGTATTGTTCGCATCGCCTTTGACCGCCCGGAGGTGCGCAATGCGTTCCGGCCCCACACTGTCGATGAACTGTACCGCGCCCTCGATCACGCGCGCCGCTCCCCAGATATCGGCACGATCTTGCTGACGGGCAACGGACCTTCCCCCAAGGACGGTGGCTGGGCTTTCTGTTCAGGTGGCGATCAGCGCATTCGTGGCCGTTCGGGCTACCAGTACGCCACTAATCACGATGGAGATGTGCAGGCCGCCACTGCGGATCACGTCGATGAAGCTCGTGTGAAAGCCGAAGGTGGGCGCCTGCACATTCTCGAAGTCCAGCGCCTGATTCGCACCATGCCGAAGGTCGTTATCGCCGTGGTGAACGGGTGGGCTGCCGGCGGTGGCCACTCTTTGCACGTGGTGTGTGACCTCACCTTGGCATCCCGGGAGCACGGGCGTTTTAAGCAAACTGACGCCGACGTGGGATCCTTCGACGCTGGATATGGGTCCGCGTACCTAGCGAAGCAGGTGGGACAGAAGTTCGCGCGCGAGATTTTCTTCCTCGGCCGTTCGTACGATGCGGAAACGATGCACCGCATGGGGGCCGTCAACGAGGTAGCAGATCACGCGGAGCTAGAAAACGTGGCCATCGAGTGGGCCCGCGCGATCAACACCAAATCCCCTACCGCTCAGCGCATGCTGAAGTTCGCGTTCAACCTGACCGATGATGGCTTGATGGGCCAGCAGGTCTTCGCTGGGGAAGCCACTCGTTTGGCCTACATGACGGATGAGGCCGTGGAGGGGCGCGATAGCTTCCTTGAAAAGCGCGATCCGCGCTGGGATGAGTTCCCTTACTACTACTAAAGGCAGTTACCCTAGGCATAGACAGCTACGCCTTGCCCTTGCTGGTGAGCAAGCCTTGCACCCAGCACGTTCGGTTGGCCACGGGCGGGGCTCGCCAGCGTGGCCATCTGCGGAAGTCGTAGTCGGGTGCCAGCCGGAGGGATGGCAAACAATGGTAAATTATAAGTCATGCCTAAAACCACGACCCACTCACCACATCCTCTCCACAGCATTGCAACGCTTCTCGGTCGCATCATTCTGGGCGCTGTGCTCATCGCCCACGGTTGGCAAAAGTTCAAGACGTGGGGGCCAGAACAAACGCAGTCCAATTTCGACCAGATGGGCGCACCCATGCCCGAGATCACTTCCCAAATCGCCACGTGGGTAGAGCTCGTCGGGGGCATCCTCATCATTCTGGGCCTGTTGGTCCGTTTTGTCGGCCCGATCCTCTTCGTCCACATGGTCGGCGCGGTCATCATCGCGCACCGCAGCAACGGAATTTTCGTGCAGGATTCCGGATGGGAGTTGGCCGGTGTTATTGGTGCCGCCGGGCTGTTCCTCGCAGCGGCTGGCGCTGGTGCTTTCAGCTTGGATCACTTGTTCACTGCTCCCTTCCGCGCACGTCGGGCACGCAAGGAGCGTGAGCGCAACCAAGAGGCCGCAGCTCAGACGCCCTTCCCTAGTTACGACAACAATCTGCACGCCGCCAATCCCGCTGTAAATCCCACCACCTCCACAGCAGCCTCCACCGCAAACCCGACCACCGGTTATGGTTCCGTCCCTGCCGCGAACAACAACTTCCCTGCGGGTTCCTCCGCGACGGGTAATGACAACACGGCCACGGAAGTGTTCCGCACTCCACACAACGGCCAGAACAACCTGGACCGCTAGAAACACCAGCAAACCCACAACCCCAGCACAGCCCAAACCCCACAACCTGGATCGCTAGAAACCCGAGAAATCCCAAACCCCAGATAACCCACAACCCCTCCAAACCCACAACACCACCCCCGCCCCTGATCCCCAGATATTCATCTGGGGATCTTTCCCCTTTTGTTCAGGTTTTTACCCAAAAATACTTGACTGCCCCCACTATTGTTCACTAAGTTGTAACTTAAATATCGCACGAACGCTCGTTGGTATCTCCAACAATTGTGCTGAGCCCAACACATTGACCTAACATGCCCCCCTAGGTCGCTGATTTCAAAGAAAGGGGTGCACTATGTTCAACCCCCTAGTTCAACTGCTCCGCAAACTTCGTAACCGTGAAAACATCGCGGAAGGCATAGTGCTGTCCGACGGCACTACTCTGCCGAACAACGAGCATGAATTGGCCTCCTACTTCACCGAACAAGCCGATCTGCCCACTCCCAGCTTGAACGCTCTGGATTCCCGCAGCCCCTCATTCCACTCAGTACTGGCCTACCTCGTGGATACCGGCCGCACGCCAGCTACCGATACCGATCTGCAGATTGCCTACCTAGCTATCCACGATCGGTTGCCCACCGACCTGGAATTCGAAACCGCCCAGCAAATGCTGAAGGAATTCCACCTCCACGTGCCGTCATCCGCTTAGCCCGAAACCCTCTATCCAACCCGCTGAAGCGTAGCCACACAAGCGCCAAGCGTAGCCACACATGCGCCAAGGGTAGCCTAAAAGGCATGTCCGCCACAGTCCCCTTGCAAGCCGCGACAATCTCCGCCGCCCACCTTCCCGCCTCGATCTCTACGCTGCGCCAGGTGATGCAAGGCAAGATTTCTATTCTCCCGCTCCCCCAGGAACCGGCCACCGGATACCCACGCTCAGGACACGCACAGTCGGGCCCCGCGGCACCCAACTCACCCAACCTGGCAACCCTCATGCGCGTGGACGAGCCGATCGAACCCGGCTGCCTTATCGCCTGCACCTCCGGGTCCACGGGAACCCCCAAGGGCGCAATCCTTCATCGTAGTAATCTCCTAGCCTCCATCACCGCGACCGAGACCTACCTGCGCACCACGTTCGGTACCGCTCCCGGCGCATGGCTGCTGGCCCTACCAGCCCACCACATCGCGGGACTACAGGTCCTACTACGCAGCATGCACGCGGGCTTCACCCCTATCGCCGCATCGCACCTCGTTGCCGAGACCCCTTTTACGGCGGAATCCTTCATCGCTGATACCCGTCGCTTGAAAACCACTCACCCTACTGCGGATCTGTACACCTCCTTGGTCCCAGCTCAACTACACCGCCTCACGAGCCCCCAGGCCGTCCGTGCGCTATCGGACTATGCCGCCGTTCTCGTGGGCGGCGCCGCAGCAAACCCGGAACTCATCCGCTCTCTACGCGCCCAAGGGGTGCACCTCACACTCACTTACGGTTCCAGTGAAACCAGCGGCGGCATGGTCTATAACGGTCGGGCCCTACCGGGCGCCAGCATCGCCATCACAGACCCAGACCCCACCACGAACTCAGGGCGCATCACTTTGACCGGCCCCATGGTCGCGCGCGGATATCGCAACGTCGATTCCCGGGCCTCTTTTCCGTCTGATGGCACATTCCTCACCTCTGACCTTGGGGTTCTTTTACCCGACGCCACCTTGTCCATCCACGGCCGCGCCGATGGCGCGGTGAACATCGGCGGGTACAAGGTGCTGCTCGAAGACGTGGAGCGGGCTGCCCGCGACAACGGTGTGACCCAGGGACTGACGTGTGCCCTAGGGGTGAACGATGAGCGGTTTGGAGAGGGCGTCGTCCTCCTCATAGAAGCCAACACCGCGACCACGCCAAGCGACGTGACCCAGCGAGTCCGCGACCAGCTGCGCGGGAAAGTGGAACGGCACCTCATCCCGCAACGTGCGTGGGAAGTCGCCGAACTGCCGATGACGGGACCTGGCAAGATCGACCGGCAGCGGGCCAAAGCATGGGTGCAGACTACACTGCTTACTGATTAGAATCGCGCTGCTTCCGCCGGGTGATGAACCCGATGGCGCGTACAACCCGATTGTTGAGGAGCCAAGAAGCAATTGACCACCGTGTCTCGTGACTACCCCGGAGCCACTCCCGCACAATGGCTGGAGGGAGCGCGCCCGCACACCTGGGCCAACGCATTCGCACCGGTATTGGCGGGAACAGCCGCCGCCGTGCTGGCCGAGCAAGCCGACCTGCTGCGTGCCGTTTTAGCAGGCGTGGTTTCCTGGGCGCTTATCGTAGGTGTGAACTATGCCAACGATTATTCCGATGGGATTCGCGGAACCGACGATGATCGCTCCGGACCACTGCGCTTGACCGGCAGCGGGCTGGTTCCACCGAAGCAAGTGAAATACGCAGCGTTCGCCAGCTTCGCAGTGGCGGGAGTGGCCGGCGTGATCCTCAGTCTGCTGTCTGCCTGGTGGCTGATTCTGGTGGGTGCGGCCTGCATCGCGGGTGCATGGTTCTACACCGGCGGAAAGAATCCCTACGGTTATCGCGGGCTGGGTGAAGTGGCCGTGTTCATCTTCTTCGGACTGGTCGCGGTCCTGGGCACAGAATTTACCCAGACGGGGGCTGTTTCTTGGCGAGGACTGGGCATGGCCGTGGCGGTAGGCGCGCTATCCTCTAGCGTGAACTTGGCCAATAACTTGAGGGACATTCCGACGGACGCGGAAACGGGGAAGATCACGCTGGCCGTACGCTTAGGCGATGCCCGCACCCGTCGGCTGTGGATTGGGCTCATCGTAGCGGCAGTTTTTCTGACCATCGCGATGGCGGTGGGGAATCTCGCCACGCTCTTGGGGCTGATCGCCGTGCCGCTATTTGTCCTAGCGGCCCGCCCGGTTATGGGTGGGGCTAAGGGTAAAGCGCTGATCCCCGTATTGGGAATGACGGGACGCGGCATGCTGCTGTGGTCAATCGCAATGCTGATTGGCGCACTGATCAGCTCGGCTGCATAAGTCGCGTAGGGCTCCTGGGTTGTGCCTGCGTTGTGCCTGGGTTGTGCCTGGGTTGTGCCTGGATTGCGCTAGTTCAAACGTTCCTGCAGCTGACGGCGCATTTGGTCCTTGTGGGCCCGACGATCGGCATCCCACGCTGCGATCTCGTTGTTCACACGACGGCGCAGCTTACTAAACAACAACATGGATAGCGGCAAAGCCAAGATGAGGGCCAGCAGGGCGCTCATCAGCAGCGGGAAGCTGTTCGCCATACCCAAAGCCAAAACAATGCCGTGAATAACCGCGGTCAATACAACGAACAGCAACAGGCGGGCCAACCCGTAGAGTAGAACATCCTTTTTAGTGGACGAGGCCAACTTAGGCTGTTCTGTGGCCTCGGGTCGCACCGGTTGATTCTTCTGGGGGATTGCTTCTTCACTCACAAATTACGAGCCTAGCGCCCGGTGGTCTGCGAAAGCTATTTAGGGCTTTAGAGGTCCACGACCTTATCTGGGTCCCCCAACCTCTCACCCATCCCAACCAGAACCGCGAATACAGCGGTCAGTGCTAAGGCCAACCACACCCACACCTTGTGCCACCGCGGGCCACAGGCTTTGGCGAACACCGCACCGATGAAAGCGCCCAGCGCATTGCACCACACGTCATCGGTGGAAGTTCGGCCCAACTCAAATACATATTGAGCTACTTCCACGCACACGCTAAAGGCCAAACACAGCACAGTCACTTTAAGCACCGCCCGCTGCCGTTGAAACAGTGCGACGAATAGAAGCATGCCCAGGGGTACGAAAAAAGCCACGTTGCCCACGTAATCAAAGACGGGGCCGAACCACGTTGTCGACCGTCGCAGCATGGTGAAAGGCACTAACATGAGCTCTCGGGTTCGCTGGTTCTCCGGCTTCCACAAATACCCGATTTGGAAGAACGCCTTAAGCGTGGTCAGCGCCACAATCACGGCCGCATATCCCACGATCGCGGTCACGATCAGCCCACGCGCAGGCCGCTGCGCCTGCCTTTGTTCTGTGACCGATCCCTGCGATGTGCGCATTCCGTTTTCCCTTCGCGAACACATGAAGCTTTCCTGAAGCAACTTCTCGTCTCAGCTTAAGCGAAGAGTGACCGCCTTAACACCCCACGGTTGTCGGACGGGCTGCCGTAAACGCTGGGCGTTCTGCTACAACTTGTACGAAGAACTAATACACACCACACTGTGGCGTCTTTTTTGTATACGACGCCCCGCTGCCTTCCACCAAGGAGTTTTCCATGGGTCGCTTACTTCTCCTCGTGCTGATCATCATCACGATCGTGTTGTTGTGGAAGGCATTTGGACCAGGATCCGGTCAGTCGGGGGCGGCGAGGGGCGTCGGTAAAATAGGCCGGAAAAACAACCCCACTGAGCTACGCGCTAAGGGGCCGGACGACGATCCTGATTTCTTGTGGAATATCGAGAAAGAAAGGTTTAAACAGCGCCGCGAGGCAGAACGGCAAGCCGAGCGGGAGGCCGAGCAGCGAGCGCGCCGAGAAAGGCTGGAGCGGCTGCGCCGGCAACAGCAGCAGCGCGGTGACAAACCGCATGACGACGGCGAGCCACACGGTGATGATTCCACCGACGGTGGCACCCCACCCCCCGATGATGCGCCGCGACCTGACACTGAACCGTAGTGAGGGCCAACTCCCCGTGAGAGTAAACTCCCCGTCAGAGCAGCTTCACACGCGGGGAGCGCCCCGTTCGGTAGTGGTCGATGAGTAAGAAAATATTGTCCCACTGTTTAAAGATCCGGGCACGTTCCAACAAGCGGGGAACACCCTCGCTCACCTGGTACAAATCCTCCGGCCCATTTTCCAGCGCCAACTGCAGCACGCGCTCCTGCAACCCACTATCAATGTCCACGAAGTGGCAGTAGTCCACGGCGGGATCCCCCACGGTCATATCGGAGAAGTCGATCACCCCCACTCCCCCATCGCGGCTCCACAGTAGGTGGGACTGGAACAGATCGGAGTGCGTCAGGCAGCGCTGTTGGTGTGGGCGGGCAAGTAACGCATCGACCTGGGCGAAGTTTTCCTCCACGGCATCCATTTCTCGAGACGTGAGGTTCGGGGCCAGAAAGTCCGCCATCCGCGACTTCATCAGCGCCATTTTCCCCGGCAGCGTGCGCGGGGATTCGTTGAGCGTAGATGTGGCCGGGCCATCGGACCACCAACACTCCACGCGACTGACCGGCAGCAAATCCGGATCCATCGTGTGCATGCTGGCCAGCAAACTGCCCAATTGTTCCGCAGCCCATTCGCGCTGGCTATCGCTGAGGGTGGCCCATAGTTCTTTAGTCAGGGGCACCCCGGTGACCTCCGTTTGCAAGGTCAACATGACCGGGTTCGGGGTATTGAAAGTGCCGCGAGCATACGCTTGGCGGACAGTTTCTGGCACCCTCACGGAAGACCCGCGGAAGAGCTGCGAGATCAACGCGGATTCCAGCGGCGCTTGATCCCGATACTCGGGCTCGTGGGGAACGCGCACAACGGTAGATTCGGGGACCATGCCCTGCAGTTCCCCTTCAGCGGAAGTGATTCCCCGCAGGATCATCACTGCGTGGTCCATTCCCTGCTCCGGCACCTCTTCGCTGGTCCACGATAAGTCCCGCCACGTTCGGCGCACCATATCCGGCAGTTTTTTCAACGCAACCATGTTGGGTTATCCACCTACTTCCTCACGCACCAAAAGATGCTGCAGGTAGCGCCCGTAGGCGCTTTTCGCTAACGCATCCGCCCGGGATTTCAGCTGATCATCATCGATGTATCCCAGCCGCCACGCGACTTCCTCCGGACAGCTGACCTTCAACCCCTGGCGCTTTTCGATTGCGCGAACAAAGTCGCCGGCCGCGGCCAGATCGTCCACGGTCCCGGTATCTAACCACGCTGTACCGCGGGGCAGTATCTCCACCTGCAAGCGGCCTTGCTGCAAATATGTGCGGTTGATGTCGGTGATTTCCAGCTCGCCCCGTGCGCTGGGAGACAGTCCCTTTGCGATCTCCACCACATCGGAGGAATAAAAATACAGTCCCGGAACCGCATAATTGGACTTCGGCCGCTGGGGCTTTTCCTCTAGGCTGAGTGCCCGCCCGTTGGCGTCGAAGTCCACCACTCCGTAGGCCTGGGGCTCTGCTACCCAGTAGGCGAAGATGGCCCCGCCATCGGGATTGTTGAACCGGCGCAGTTGCGTGCCCAACCCGGCACCGTAGAAGATGTTGTCCCCCAACACTAGAGCTACTGAATCGTTGCCGATGAAGTCCTCGCCCACAATGAACGCTTCGGCCAATCCCCCTGGGTGATCTTGCACCGCGTACTGCAAGCTCACACCGAACTGGCTGCCGTCGCCCAGAAGTCCTTTGAACTGCTGCGCATCGGCGGCCGTGGTGATCACCAGGATCTCCCGCACACCTGCCAGCATGAGGGTGGTCAGCGGGTAGTAGATCATCGGCTTGTCGTACACGGGGACGAGCTGCTTGGAAATCCCTTGGGTGATGGGCCACAGCCGGCTACCCGTCCCTCCGGCGAGGATGATGCCTTTCACTAGCGGCCCCTCCCGCCACTGGGGTTCCGGGCGCCGCCGTTATCGGAAGGCTCGCTCCACGCTTCAGATTCGGCCAAGGCTTCGGCCCAGTCGCGCCGCAGTTCTTTTTCCCATCCCCGAACGTCGTTATAACTGCTTAGGCGGTCCCGTACCTGGTCCACGGTCGGCGCCGTGGCATCCTTCTGCGACAATACTGCTGCCGACTGCTCAACGGGCCAATTGATGTTCAGGGTGGCGTCGAAAGGATGCAGGCCAAACTCCCGGTCCGGGTCGTAGGCTTCGGTCACCAGGTAGTACAACGTGGCGCCTTTGTGTTCCGACGCCACCCCGTGCCCCACGCCCAAGGGAACGAATAGGGCGAAATTATTCTGCTCGTTGAGGGGCACCTGCAGGTGCTTGCCGAACGTGGGGGAACCCACCCGCACATCGACCAGTACATCGGTTACTCCTCCGGCCACGCACGTGACCAGTTTCGCCTGTCCGGGCGGAACTTCTGCGAGGTGGATGCCGCGGATGACATTCGCCCCCGAGCGTGAGAGATTGGACTGCGCAATATTGAGGGGATACCCCAGCTTCTCCGTGAACTGCTCCCCACGGAAGGCCTCGTGGAAACTGCCACGATCATCGCCGAACACGCGCGGTACGTACACCCAGGCGCCTGGAATGGGCAGATCCACAATGGATCCGGGATCGGCTTGTTCCAAGGCTTCGGCGATGGAACGGCCGTCGGCAACGGTGGTCAGCTGGGTATCGCTCATGGAGACAATGTTAGCGGGTGGGCGTGGGCTGAATGCATCCTCGGTAAGCAATCAGAAAGATTCCCCGATCCATTACTCCGACCCACGTCAAAGCCACGTCACACCCACACTGCGTTTCTATCGGAGTGAATTTACACGAAAAATTGCTCTTCTGGATTTCACGGCGTGGAGAATCCAAGGCTTGGTAAATGCTTAGTAATAGACCGCCAAGGGGCCATCCGGGCCGTCGATAACCGTGACGGCGGTGTTGAAGATGTCGGTGAGGATCTCCCCCTCCATGATCTCTGCACTAGGGCCGAAACGGGCGATCTGACCGTTTTTTACCGCGCAGATGTAATCCGCGTACTTCGCTGCGAAGTTGATATCGTGCAACACCACAATGATTGTGCGGCCAAATTCCTTGGCGGCGCGCTGCAGGTGGCTCATCATCTGCACCGAGTGCTCAATGTCTAGGTTGTTCAGGGGTTCATCCAACAGCACGTAATCAGTTTCCTGGCACAGCACCATTGCCACATAGGCGCGCTGGCGCTGTCCACCCGACAACTCATCGAGGTAACGATTCTCCAGCTCGGTCAAGTGCAGGAAGTCAATGTATCGACTGATGATCTCCTCGTCTTGCCTAGTGAGGCGCCCATGGGAGTGCGGGAAGCGCCCGAATCCGACCAATTGGCGAACCGTCAGTTTGGTAATGAAGTGGTTTTCCTGCCGAAGAATCGACAGCACCTTGGCCAAGTCCTTGGACTTCGTGGAAGAGACATCCATCCCCGCGACCGTGATCTGCCCCTCATCGATACCCAGCAGACGCCCAATCATCGTCAACAAGGTGGACTTACCTGCTCCGTTTGGTCCCACGAGTGCAGTAATGCCCTGCGCGGGAATCTCCAGAGTTGCCGGGCCAATGGCCACTTCACTGGTGTACGCCTTGCGCACATTCTCCAAATGAATCACAGTTTGCCCTTTCGCAAAATGACGTACAAGAACAGCGAACCACCGACCAGTTCGATGATGATGCTCACCACTCCCTGGGCGTAGAACACGTGGTTCATCATGAAGTAGGCACTGGTCAGCACCACGAATGCGGTGACAAACGCCATGGGGAACACCAGCCGGTGGTCATACGTACCGGCAAATTGATAGGCCAAGGTTGCCACGAGGAACCCTAAGAACGTCATGGGTCCGACCAACGCGGTGGATACGGCCATCAGCACCGTAACCAACACCAACACCATGATCGTGTTCCTACGGTGATTGAGGCCGAGGTTCGCGGTGGCGTCGGGTCCCAAAGAAATAACGTTGAGGCGCCGCGACATCACCAGTAGCCCAACCCCCGCCAAGCCCACGAGCACAACCGAGACGGGGAAGTATGCGGGGTCTGCGTTAGACACGCTGCCGAAAAGGCGCGCCGTCAGTACATCGAATTCACTGGGGGTTAGCATGCGCTGTAGAAACGTGGATACGGAGCCTAAACCTGCGCCCATGACAATGCCCACCAGCAACAGGGAGTGCATGTTGCCCCGCTTGCCCGTGAGCAACCAGCCGTAGAGCATGACGGCCACAACCACCATCAGGGCGATCTGTGCCACGAACATTCCCGTGGAACGCCCAGCCGCTACCCCGGCGATGCCGAGGAAGTACACCGTGGCGGTGTGTAACGCCACGTACAGAGATTCAAAACCCATGATGGATGGGGTGATGATGCGGTTGTTGGTCACGGTATGAAATGCCACGGTGGCCAGCGACTGGCACAGCGCAACGATCACGATGGCGATCACCGCGTTCATACGGCGCTCGGCGAGCAACCAGAAAGCCGGGGTCCCCACCGGCATGGGATTTCCATAGGCTAGCAACCCAAACGCGAATGCAAGGCCTGCGAGGACCAGACCAATGAGGAAAAGCCAGTAGGTACGACGAGCCACCGCCGTGGGGAACGCGCCGGCGGACCTGGTCGATCGCGACGCGGATTCTGCGCGAACGCCCACTGGCGAGAACTCGGTAGGTGAAATGGAAAGCCTATTAGCCACGACGACGTTGCCTCACAATCATTGCAATGAACACTGCCGAACCCACCACGCCCAGGATGACGGACACGGGGATTTCAAATGGAGCGATGACAATGCGGGCAAGCAGGTCGCACACCGCAACTACGGCGATGCCCGTGAGTGCTACCCACGGCAGATTGCTGCGCAGGTCATCACCACGGATCATGGAAACCAGATTGGGCACGATCAGCCCCAGGAACGGCAGGTTGCCCACCACGACCGTGACCACACCGGTGGCGACAGCCACCAGGCCCGTTCCAAGGAAAAGCACGCGCTGATAGTTCAACCCCAACCCCGTGGCGATGTCTTCGCCCAAACCAGCCACAGTCAGGCGGTCTGCGATGAGGAACACCGCGACGACCACGCCAGCGACGATCCACAACACCTCATATTGCCCCTTAAACACGCTGGTGAAGCTTCCGGCGAACCACACGGTGAGGGACTGCAAGGCGTCGAATTGTAAAGCGATAAATGTGGAAACAGAAGAAACCACAGCACCCAACATGATGCCCACGATGGGGACAACCAGCGACGACCGAAGGGAGACCCGCCGCAGGAAAAGGAAGAAAACCATCGTGCCGATAAACGATGCTGCAATAGCCCCGACCATCCGACCGGTCAGCGAGGCGGTAGGGGCAAAGATCATGACCAAGAGCAACCCCAAACCAGCCCATTCGGTGGTGCCGGTGGTGGTTGGGGAAACGAACCGGTTCTGCGTAAGCATTTGCATTACCAGCCCAGACATCGCCATGGCCGCGCCGGCGAGCACCAATGCGATGGTGCGCGGGATGCGAGTGAGAGCGAATATCTCGGCGCCATCCTCACCGGAGAAGATGTCGTACTCGCCCGTCATCAGACTCGCGGCCAGTAGCGCTGCAACAAGCAGGACGGCGAGAAGCAACTTGAAATCCAGTCGCTTACTTCGTGTGGTGCGTTCCAAGGTGGCCGTCGCCAATTCGTCCTCCTTTGTTGTCAGAGTGCGCGCCCTGGGTAGGGGTGCTCACCTCAGCAGCTCTAGGCCTTTTCGAATGCGTCCGCGATAGCGTTCAGCATCTCGGTGTAGGTGATGATGCCTTCGTTGACGTAGGTATCCTCCGGCGCAAACACGACGACGTCATTCTTGACTGCCGGCACGTTCTTCAGAGCATCCGCGCCCTTTAGTACGTCCGCAGCGGGCTTGTATCCGGGCTCCTCAGCAGCGGAAATCGCAGCATCACGATCCATGACCAGCATTACATCCGGCTTGGAGTTTGCGATGGCCTCCACGCTGATGTCATCACCCTGGTGGTCATCGGAGGCGTTAGCTACCTCCAGCGCAGGAGTCAGCTTCAACCAATCGAAGATCGGGCCGAAGAAACGGCCTTTACCTGGGGCTACATAGCCCATTTCACCGCCGGAAACGTTGATAGCCATGACCTTCTTCTTCGGGTCGTAGGCCTTCTTCGCGCGTTCGATCGCCTTATCGAAGTCATCCACGAGTGCCTTAGCCTCGGCCTCCTTGCCGAAGATCTTGCCCATGGCCTCGGTCTCGCGCTTCAATTCTTTGTCCAAAGACTCGCCGTCACGCGGTTCGAATTCCACGATCGCGGCTTGAGGGTTCAGCTTCTTGATCTCGTCGTACTTGGTCTTAAAGCGCTGCCCGTTGATGATTAGATCTGGCTGCGCGGCCACTAGGGCTTCCATATTGGGTTCACGGTGGCTGCCCATATCCTTGATGTCTTCGTTGTTGCGGATGTTCGGCAGGGTCTTGGGCACAATCTGCTTTGGCGCGGCAACGAGGTCCACACCCCACTTGTCCAGAATCTCGAACGTGCGGTTGTCGGTCGAGGCGATCTTGGTCGGCTTCATGGGCACCTGTTGCGTGCCGTGATTATCCTCAATGCTGATCTTTTGGGCGTTTGCATCGGCGGAAGACGTTGTTTCTTTAGATGAGCCGGCATCGTCGGATCCGCAAGCAACAAGAGTGAGACCCGCTGCAACAAGCACAGCGGCAATCTTGGTTCGGGTGAAGGTCATTGAGAAATCTCATTTCACTAGGATTGGTCAACTGATTTTTGCCGCCGGCCGTCACCCGGTGCACTGTAGAGCCAATGACCGTGGGGCGGCCACTCCTCTTGTGCCGGCGCCTCACATTCAAGGATTAGGCATGTCTAACCCTAGCTCTAGAAAAGTAAGGCTAGCCAAAGATAGGGTTGCCTGACAAATCCCCCACCCCCGCAGCAATTTATACGGAAGCTAACAAAAACGGCATTTATTGCACAGAATTTCTTCTCCAACAACTATCGTGATCTGTTATGTCTGAAACATCGTCGCGTAGCCAACCCGCTGCTCATGAGGAAAAGAAGATTCTCGCAGCCACCCTCGTAGGTACGACCATTGAGTGGTACGACTTCTTCATTTACGCTCAAGCCGCCGGGCTGGTGTTTGCCTCCCAGTTTTTCAAGCCCCTAGGCGAGGACAACGCCACACTTGCCCAGATCATCTCCTGGGCCTCCTTGGGTATTAGCTTCCTCTTCCGCCCCCTGGGAGCGATGGTCGCTGGTCACCTCGGCGACAAATTGGGTCGCAAGCGCGTTCTCGCCGCCACCTTGATCTTGATGGGAGCATCCACCGCGGCGATCGGTCTGCTGCCGAGTTACGCCTCCATTGGCATAGCTGCGCCGATCCTGCTGATCTTGCTGCGCGTGCTCCAAGGCTTTTCCGCCGGTGGCGAGTGGGGTGGCGCCGCCCTTTTGGCAGTGGAACACGCACCACGCAACAAGCGCGGCCTATTTGGTTCCTACCCACAGCTGGGCGTACCACTCGGACTCTCCGCCGCCACCGCGGTTCTGCTGATTCTCACGGCCATCGTCGGTAAAGATGGTTACATCGAGTGGGCGTGGCGCATCCCATTCCTCCTATCCATCGCACTCGTGGTGGTGGGTGCAATCGTTCGCTCCCGCGTGGCCGAATCTCCCGTGTTCGAAGAAATCCGCGAACGCGCACAGCAGTCCAGCGCCCCCTTGGGCGTAATGATGCGCGAGCACCCTGGTCTGGTAGTCAAAGCAGCCCTGATCTTCGCCGCCAACAACGCAATCGGCTACATGGTCATCGCGTTCATGGGGTCGTACGCAGCCAAGACGTTGAAACTACCCCAGCAGCAAGTGTTCATCGCCGTCATCGTGGCTTCCCTCCTGTGGGCAGCTCTCACCTTGTGGTCGGGCGCGTTGTCGGACAAGATCGGCCGCCGCCAAGCCTTTACTCTCGGCTACATTTCCCTGTTCGTCTTAATCGTGCCCGTCTGGCTACTGATCGATACGGGCAAAATAGTGTGGTTCACCGTTGGCATCCTGTTGCTCATCCCGGGCTTGGCCCTGAGCTACGGTCCACAATCCGCCATGTACGCCGAATTGTTCCCCCGCTCCATCCGTTTCTCCGGAGTGTCCGTTGGATACGCATTGGGGTCCGTGCTGGGCGGAGCTTTCGCACCTATGATTGCGCAACTTCTGCTGGATAAGACCGGCCATGCCTGGTCCATCGGCATCTACCTCATGGTCTTGCTGGCCATCTCTACAGCTGCCACGTTGACTGCACCGAAGGATCTACACACCCGCGAGCTGTAAGCCCCTTTCGGACCCTTCACTCCTCTTTGCCGCCGAACCGTTAAATCTCTTTTTCGGTTTGGCGGTATTTCTTTTCCGACGCCACCCTGGCCTCCCGCCACCACTGCTCGTTGGCTTGGTACCAATCCACAGTGGCCGCCAGTCCTTCACGGAAGTCCGTGTACTTCGGTTGCCATCCGATGGCCTGAATACTGCTCGGATCAATCGCGTATCGGCGGTCGTGGCCAGGGCGATCAGTCACGTGGACGAAATCATCAGCACTGCGCCCAAAAACCTCCAGGAGATCCCGCACAACCTCAATGTTGCTGCGCTCCCCGTCCGCGCCAATGAGGAACGTTTGTCCATTTTCAATGGCAACGGAGGCGGGGTCTGACGCTGCCACCGCATCGAGGATCGCCCACACCGCGTCGTTGTGATCATCTACGTGGATCCAATCCCGCACGTTGGCACCGGTGCCGTACAACCGCGGTTTCTCGCCATTAATCAAGCCTGTGATCTGCCGGGGGATGAACTTCTCCGGATGCTGGCGCGGACCATAGTTGTTGGAACAGTTGCTGATGGTTGCGGAAAGCCCGCGGGAGCGTACAAAGGCCCTCACGAAATGGTCCGCAGAGGCCTTGGAGGCGGAGTACGGGGAACTGGGCGCGTAGGGAGTATCGACGGTAAACCGCGCTGGATCATCGAGAGCGAGATCCCCAAACACCTCATCGGTAGAGATGTGGTGCACATGGATGCCATGCCGCACGGCGGCCTCGCACAGATTAACCGTGCCTTCCACATTGGTCCGGGCAAAGATCCCGGGCCACAACAGCGAATTATCATTGTGACTCTCAGCTGCAAAGTGGACGATTGCGGCATGGGAATTGGTGCTCGGCAAACCGGCCACCCAATCGGAAACTAGAGTTGCGACCGCGTGGGCGTCGGCAATATCCACCTGCAAAAAAGAAAAGCGATCGGGAAAGGCCTGCACAAGTGGCACCCCATCGGGAGTGGTGAGGTTGGCGGGATTGGCGGCGTACGTCATGGCATCGACCATAAGGATGCGTACTTCGGGGCGGTGCGCCAACGTGCGGTGGACAAAATTGGAGCCAATGAACCCGGCACCACCCGTGACGAGCAGATCCGTGAAGGCGCCGGCAGCACCTGAGTCGCACTGAGAGGCAGCAGTGGAGGTGACACTCATACTTAGAGCATAGAGGGCACGCACTGGGACGGGACTAGTTGAGCCCCGCGTACGAGTGCAGACCCGCAATAACGATGTTGATGAAGAACAGGTTGAACACCATCGTCGCAAATGCCACGACGTTGATCCAGGCGGACGCCTTACGGAACCCCGGCGTCGCGCGAGCGTGCAGGTACGCCGCGTAGAGGATCCAGGTGATCAGGGACACGGTCTCCTTCGGATCCCATCCCCAGAAACGGCCCCATGCCGCGTCAGCCCAGATGGCGCCAAAGATGATACCCAGACCGAAAATCGGGAGAGTCCACACACACGCACGGTACGCCAGGGCATCCAGCTTCTCGGCTGCGGGCAGCGGCGAAATGATCGCGCCGAGCACCCCCTTCTCCTGCCCCTTGGGTTGCGTCCGGCGGAACAAGTACATCAAGGAGGCGATGCCGGAAACCAAGCCAATGCCACCACCGATAGACACGGTAGAGACGTGAATCACGAACCAGTAGGAACGCAGGGAAGGAACCAGCGGTGCGGTCTCGGCGTACAGCTTTGTACCCGCGTAAAACATCACGGCCACCACGGGAACCAGCACCCACGGCCACATCACGCGCATGGACTTGCGACGAATAACGAACGCGGTGATCACCATGCCGAACAGGGTGACCATCGTGATGTATTCAAACAGGTTGCCCCACGGGAAGCGATGAGTTGCCGTTCCACGCAGTACGACCTGCAAAAAATGCACCGCAATACCCAGCCACACCAATGCTTGGGTAATACCGCCCCATTTATCGGCGCGCTTCACGCGTGCGATGACGTTTTCGGAACGCAGGCGTTCCGGCAGGTGATATTCCAGCGCTGTGCCGCGGGAATCGTCACCGCGTTCCAACGTGGCCACACCACTAGACCCCCCAGCGGCCGCACTGGCGCCAACTGCGGACGCGACCTCTGCGTTCTTACTCAGCTTCTTCATTTCAGCAGCGCGTGCCGCGCGCAGCTCGTTGGCAATACGCACCATGCCATAGAAGACCAACGACACAGCTAGTGCCAATAGGTAAATGCCCACGGTGGTGCGGTAGGCCAAATCGGAAAACTGCGATAAATCCTGATCGATGTTCATCTCAACCACTCAAATCCTTCGCGAATACGCGCCTCGTTCCGCAATCCGGCTGAGGATCCGAAGCGGGGCAATAGATCTAAAACTAGCCGTTTGACTAGGCCTAAACAAGATGGTCGTCCAAGCCGTCGTTGTACCGGTGATCCCAATCCGAGTTACTTGCGTCATGGGTATCGTCAAGGTCCTCTTCCTCCAGACCCAGCAACTGCTCGGCCTTTCGGTTGAATTCACGGCCCCAGCCGGCAGAATCGGTGCGGGACAAGCCGGCGATTTCAATCGTCATCGTGCCAGTCCCATTCGGAATCAAACGGACCCAGAACCGGCGGCGCTTGATCATCAAAGACAGCGCCAAGCTTCCCAGCATCAACACTGCGAACACCAGTACCGCGTACACCGTTGGATCGCGGGAGACCTGCAGGTTCACAAACTCCTCAGCACCATCGAAGGTAATTTTCGTGCCATCGTCGAGCGTTACGGACTCGCCCTTCTTCAGGTTTACGCGGTCCAACATTTGCATCGCGCCACTGTGCATCTGCCCCGGATCGAGGGAGAAAATATTCTGGCTGCGACCACCATCCAGTCCAGTGTCACCACGGTAGACGTCCACAGCCACGGCTGGGTCACGCATCGCTGGGAAGTTCGAGCTGAGGATCTTGTTATTCGGCCCAGTGAATTCCGCTGACGGCGCGAACAAACCTTGGATGCTGATCTGGTGTGCGCGACGATCCTGCAGGTTCGGATACATACCCGCCGGTGGATCCCACCGCATCGCTCCGGAGGACAGGAAGAACGTCAGATCATCAGGTCGGAACTGCGTGGTCTCCGTGCGCTTTTCACCATTCGGCCATTCAATGGTGAAGGTGGGGGCGTAACCGTGGCCCTGCAAGTACACGCGGTTACCCGCTAAGCGCAGTGGGTGATTCACACTCAACGTGGCCTGGTTCCACTCTTCCTTCGGCTTAAACGCCTGTTCGGGGTTAGCCCAATCGATGTTGGATGCGAACTCCACCGCTTGGCCGTTCGGCGTATAGGTGGCTGAAAAGTCCTTGACGTTCACGCAGAACGGAGTGAGCCCCGTACCGTCGAATAGCGCACCATGGCGGAAAGAATCGAAGTTGGAGACCGCGGAGTTACAGAACTCGGATTGCTCCGTGCCGGCTACCACGATCACTTGGCCCTCATAGTAGGCCAAGCGCCCCAATCCAACAGCTGCCAAAATACCTACAAGCGCCAAGTGGAACACCAAGTTTGCCGCCTCGCGCAGATATCCCTTCTCGGCAGAGATTGACCAGTGGCCCGCACGGTCGTCCTCGGCCGAGGTTTCGCGGACATTCCATCCCTTGAACATCTCGCGCACGCGCTTCTTGGCGGTGCTCTCGTCCACCTCCACTTCCCCACTGACGGAATGCGGCATGCGCGTCAATCGCTTCGGCGCCATCGGTGGATGAGTGCGCAATGCCTTGTAGTGGTCCCATGTGCGCGGCAGGATGCAGCCAATCAAGGACAGCACCAGCAGCACATAGATGGCGGTGAACCAGGGGGACGAGAATACATCGAAAAGCCCCAGTTTGTCGAAGACTTGCGCGGTCTTCCCATTGGCGTTGATGTAATCCAGCACCTTGGACTCGTTGAGCGACCGCTGTGGCAACAGCGCACCGGGAATCGCGGCAATCGCCAGCAAGAACAACAGCACCAACGCCGTCTTCATCTTGGTCAGCCACAGCCACCCCCTCTTCGGCCAGTCCACAATCCGCGCGGCCACACTGCGTCGCTTCGGCCCGGGCTGTGCCGTCGCTGCAGGCTGGCGCTGGTCAGTGTTGTCTTTTTTCATTGCCTCTAGTTCCGTTGTCTTCGCTGACTTCTTCTTCACGAACCGTCAACCGCTTTCTTTTCCCGACGCCCATTCCCAGCGGGTTAAATGGGCAGCGTGGCGTCGGAAATAAATGCCTGGCGAATGTACTCCACGAAAACCGCCCACTGGCCGGTGACCAGCAACAACCCCACGATGATCAACAATGCTCCGCCAATCATCTGAATGAGTCGGGAGTGCCGGCGCAGCCAGCCCACCCCGGTCAAGGCCTTGGAGGATCCGAACGCGACCAAGATGAATGGCAATCCCAAGCCCAGGCAATAAGCAATGATGAGGGCAACTCCGCGGGCTGCAGTCATGCCTTGAGTGCCGGTGGAAACCGAGATGATCGCGGCCAGCGTGGGGCCCAAACACGGAGTCCAACCGAGCGCGAACACACCGCCCAGCAAGGGGGCCCCGGCAATGGTGGTCCAACGTTTGGGCGCCAATCGGGTATCGCGCTGTAAGGGTTTGATGAATCCCAAAAAGACGATGCCCATGATGATGGTGACCACTCCGCCCAGGCGCATGAGCAGCTCTTGATTGAGCTGCAACGCGGTAATCGCGCCGAACACACTGACGGAGGCGAGGACGAAAACCACCGTGAAGCCGGCAACGAACATCAACGCCGCGGACGCGGTTTTCGCCCGGCGCGCTTTCACCACGGTGCCCTGGGCAGTGTATTCGGTTTCTGCTCCCACCACGCCAGCCAGGTAGGAAATATAACCCGGTACCAGCGGAATCACACACGGGGAGGCGAAGGAGACCACCCCCGCGAGGGCAGCGGCCAGCAGGGCCAGAATGATCGGGCCGGACGCGGCGGTATCCGCAAACGACTGCCCGATCGACGACTGGGCGGCTAGGTACGTCATTTTTCAGATTCTTCCAGCAGCGGTTGAACTACCTTCCACAACTCATCATCGGTGACTTCCTTCAGGAAGATGTGCGCGGGACGGTGCTGCTTATCTAGGACAATGGTGGTGGGAATCACACTAGCTGGAACACCGCCCAACGCCAGTGCCGTCTTAAACGGCGGATCGTAGATAGACGGGTAGGTAATACCGTTGTCCTTGACGAAATCCTGAGGCTTCGAACGGGCTGCATCGCGCACATTGATCCCCAGCAGGGTGCCACGACCGTCTTTTTCTAGCTTTTCCTGTACCCGCTGCAGGTCGTCGGATTCCGAACGGCACGGCCCGCACCACTGTCCCCAGGAGTTCAACACGACGACCTTGTTGTCGAAATCGCTGAGCTGGATGGGTTTATCGGACAACAGGTCCTTGCCCTCAAAATTCTGCACTTCCTTGCGCTCGCTGGGCGGGTAAGAAATGCTAGTTTGCCCACCGGGGGAAACGAATTGGAAGGTTCCCCCCACAGCTACGGCATTCTGCCCAGCCGTGTTTCCTTCGCCACAGGCTGCAATAGTGGCTGTGAGCCCGATCGTGGCAATGGTCGCACCGATCTTCTTGAACCTAGACTGCATCGCTACCTAAATCTCCTGCGCTGGCTCTGAGTAATAGATATCCGTCAAGTGCGCACCATCGAAAACGAGGGAAGTTACAGAGGCCACCTCGCATTGACGGGCCGCTGGGTTGTGAGCCAAGGGCAGGCCCATGGCATCACGCTGGATCATGACGATCGGCAGCTGATGACTCACCAGCACGGCTTCATGACCGCGCGCTTTATCGCGAGCGGCCTCCACGGCCTCCCACATGCGATCGCGAATCTCAGTATAAGGCTCGCCCCAGCTGGGGACAGTGGGGTTTTTCAACAGTGGCCACAACTTTGGGTTCCACAGTTCGCTACGAATGCCCTTGATGTGCCGCCCCTCCAACTGGTTGCCGGCTTCCAGCAGGCGTTCATCTGTTTCGATGGAAAGATTGGTGGCCTTGGCGATCGGAGCGGCGGTCTCCTGCGCGCGCTGCAGCGGTGAGGCAGCCACATAGGTGACGTCGTGATCCGCGAAGTCCCGGGCGACCGCGTGAGCCATATTCCGCCCGCGTTCCGAGAGGTGATATCCGGGGATACGCCCGTAGAGAATCTTCTCTGGATTGTGGACTAAGCCGTGACGAACCAAGTGAACGATCGTTGCCATGGTGTTGTAGTTTAGCGCCCTTCGGCTCAGTCTCCTAAGCGGGTTTATTGCCGAGACCTTGGGTTTTCCTGCCAAACCGCTGGAGCGCCAGCGATCACGCTTCCGCAGCGGCCGCGGCTTTCGCCGCCGCTGCGGCCGCCTTCTCGATCCGCGCGAAGTCATCGTCGGTCAAAGCCGCGGAGACAAACCAAGTTTCGAACACACTCGGGGGTGCAAAAACACCGCCGTCTAACAGCGCGTGGAAGAACGGGGCGTAACGGAAAGTCTCGGCCGCTTGCATCTGCTCGAAGTTCGTCCCCTCCCCCTCCGCAAATCGGAAGCTGAACATACTGCCCGCCCGTTGGACGTGGTGGGTAACGGATTCAGCGCTCAGAGCATCCGAGATCAGCTGAGCAACCCGATCCGCATTGGAATCGAGCGTGCGGTAGACGGCGACGTCGGCCAATTGCAAAGAACGCAAACCAGAGGCCACAGCAACGGGATTGCCCGAGAGCGTGCCTGCCTGGTAAACGGGGCCGACCGGAGCAAGGTGATCCATGATGTCCGCCCGGCCGCCAAACGCAGCCGCTGGCAGACCGCCGGATACGACCTTGCCGAACGTGGTGAGGTCACCGGCAACTGCATCCTTTCCGTACCAGCCCTGCTCCGAAACACGGAAGCCAGTCATCACCTCATCCAGAATCAGCAGCGCGCCGTTGGTGTGGCAAACTTCCTTGAGCTGCGCGTTAAATTCACCGGGATTAACGGTGCCCATATTGCCCGCAGCGGCCTCGACGATCACTGCTGCAACCTGGCCCTCGTTGTCCGCGAAGGCCTTCTTGACGGCCTCAATATCGCGGTACGGCACCACGATCGTATCCGCAGCTGCGGCCGTGGTGATGCCTGGGGAATCTGGTAGGCCAAAGGTGGCGACACCGGAACCGGCGGCCACCAGGAGGGAATCCACGTGGCCGTGGTAGCAACCCTCAAATTTGATGATCTTGTCTCGGCCGGTAAAACCGCGCGCCAGGCGGGTGGCGGACATTGTGGCCTCGGTGCCAGAGTTCACCAACCGCACCTTCTCGGCACTCGTACGACGAACGATCTCGTCGACCAGGTCGACCTCCATGCTGGTGGGCGCACCGTACGACAACCCCTTAGCAGCGGCGGCGGCCACGGCATCCACGATCTCCGGGTGCGCGTGCCCGTGGATCATGGGGCCCCAGGAGCAGATGAGGTCAACATAGGTATTGCCGTCCTCGTCGTGCAGGTGGGATCCCTTGGCGCTGGTGATGAAAGGAGCAGTTCCGCCGACGGAGCCGAAAGCGCGCACTGGAGAATTCACCCCACCTGGGATGACCTTGCGGGCGCGTTCCATGGAAGCTGCGCTAGTAGTGTGATCCAAATGTGCGGCAGGGGTGGACACGTTGAGGTGTGCTCCTTACGATCTTTTCGGCGATTCGGTGCTCCCCCTAGCCTAGCGCTCTCGCGCCTCCTCCAGCGCATCCTCCCGGGCCATATCAATCGCGGTAGCCCGCAATTCCTCTCGACGGCGATGCTCACGGGCCAACTGCAATCGGGCGATCCAACCTTCCCAGCGGTGAGTTTGGCTGAGTGACGAACGGGAAAAGTTCCGATGCAGAATCCGCGCGCTGCGGAACTCAATCAGCGTGGAACTCAGCAGCATCAACACTGTCGCCAACATCGGGTTGAGGAATCCCAGGAGCGCCAATAGGACGGCCACCGCGTTATAACCCCAGCTCAGCCACACATTCCAATCCACTGTGCGACGAACGTGGCGGGCAAAATTCACGGTTTCGGGAATGGCCATGACATCATCGCGCAGCATCACTACGTCTGCTACACCCACTGCCTTGTCGATCTGATCCGCTGCCCCCAGCAGGATTCCCACATCGGCCACGCGCAATGCACCGCGGATGTCATTATCGCCCACCATCGCCACGCGCGCCCCTTGCGCGTGTACCCCGCGAACCGTCGCCTCCTTACGATTGGGGGCAATGCCAGCGAGCACCGTGGAAATCCGCATGGAATCTGCCACCCGACGGGCCACGGGATACGGGTCACGCGAGAGCATGAACGTTTCCAAGTCCATGCCCTCCAATTCGTCGATGGCTTCGGCCGCATCGGGTTTGAAATCGTCGATCACATTGATCACACCGCGATCGCGGCCCCGCCAGGAGATCACCACAGGCGAACCCCCGTCGACCAGCGCGTGGGCCAGCTTGGGATTGTGAACTTGCCCCACATCGCGCGGCCGCCACAACCGGGCTTCGATATGACGGCTGTCCCCATCCATTGGAATCACGACGGTGCCGATGAAGGTGCCATCGTCGGTCACCTTCACATCACCGGTATCCAGCCACTGTGGCACGGTCCCGTCACCGCTGCTGGCATCGCGGGCTTCGCGGTCTGCTCGCACGATCGCTTTCGATAGACCGTGGTCTGACTCCATGGATAGCGACGCCGCCACGCGCAACAACAACTCCGGGTTTTCTCCGTCTGCTGCCGTCACCGACTTCACTCTCATGGGGCCAGTGGTGAGGGTGCCCACCCGGTTGAAGATGATCGAATCCACGTCCGCCAGGCGGTGCAGTGTGGAGGTATCGCGCAGCAGCGTGCCTTGCGTGGCGGAGCGCCACAGGCCCAAGCGCAGCGCCAATGGCGCCGACAGAGCTAACGCCACCGGGGCCACACAGGCCAGAGCCGAAAGGGAGGTGGCCATGGCCGCATCCCACGACCCGACGAATCCCCACCAGATGAAGAAGTTGATGACCGCGATGCCCACCGTCCACGGCACCAACAAACTGGCAGTGCGGTTGGTGAGGTGCGCAATGCGGTTCTCGTCGCGCACGGCAGAGACGACCCAGCGTTGCATCGCAGCTAGGCGGGTTTGGGAACCCGTGGTGAGCGCGCGGATCTTCAGTTCATTGCCCAGGTTGCGGCCACCGGCGAACACCCGGTCTCCCACCGATACTTCCACCGTACGGTGCAATCCACCTACGGGGCCCAAATCAACCACGGATTTGCCGCTGATGACTTCGCCGTCGCTGGGGAATACGGAACCGCCCGGCATGATCATGTCATCCCCCACGCGGATTTCCGTGGAACTGATTTGCTTACGGCAGGTTTTACCTTGCCGGTTTTTGCGAACCACGGTGAGTTCCTCGATGGCGGGCAAGCTGAGCACACTCAGAATGGTCTTGCTGCGCAGGTGCGCGCGCCGTGAGAGCAATCGTCCGAACAGCAAGAGGATCGTTACACCGCACGACACGTCGAGGAATAGCGAGCCGTTAATGTTTGGGTCCGACCAGCTACCGGCTAACAGGATCTGACGGCTGCGCCACGACGGATCGCCCACGTCGGTGAACAGAACCATGAGCGCCGAGTACACGAACGCGATCAAAATGGCCAAAGAGCTGGCCCCATCCAACGCTGACATTCTACGGCGCAGCCCTCCCACCACAGCGCGGTGAAAAGGCCAGGCGCACCACGACATCACGGGGGCGGCGAGACCCAAGCACACCCACTGCCAGTAATCGAACTGCAGCCCGGGGAAAAGCTGCAGGATGACCACCGGCAAACCAAAAAGCACAGCTATGGCGAGCCGCGCCCGGGTGATGAGGTCGCGAGCTGTGTGCAGGCCCTCGGTGGAATCCAATCCAGAGCGTTCGTGGCTCGCTTCGTGGGCGTCGTTCCGCTTGCGGTGTTCAGCCAACCAAGCCCGTTGCGCAGCATGGACATTTCTTCGAATATGACGCCGCGTATGCGCCACCGCAGCGTGTGTGGAACGCCGGCGCAGTGACCGCTCGGTTTGCTGGGCCTGGATTCCGCACGTGTTAATGGTAGAGATAATGGTCTCCACATCCACATCAGGACCAGCGGAAACCCACGCGGTACCCGTGGAATAAATAACCACAGCCTCCACGTTGTCCATGCGGTTGAGCTCACGTTCCAACTGGGTAGCGTGAATAGCGGATTCTACGTCGTCGAGTTTGAAGGCAAAGCTGGTTTGGCCCAGCACATCGTTGGGACTATTAACCGCCATAGCGCGTGACCGCAATCCTTCCTAACACGTGAGAACCCCCGTGACTATCCCGCCCCGGGGTTGGACGACAAGTTAAAACGTCAGTGTATCGCTCATCCCAGATACGTAGAGCGCTGCAACGAATTAGCCACGTATCTCATCTCCGGGCAGAGTGCCGTCCCCTTCGACGGGCGTATCCAGGCGATGTCCGGCGTCGAAATAAGGATCGGCCGCGGGACGGTAGGCCAGCAGCAAGCCGATAGCCAGCAGCAAGGCCAACAACGCGTTGCCTATAGCCGTGAACCCGAAAACCCAACCGGCCAGCATGAAAAACATTCCCACGGCAGCGATGTAGGTCACGCCGCGACGCGCGCCACGGTAGCCATCGCGCACCCGCGGCGACAACAGCGCGATACCCAAACCGCTCACAGCGGTGACTCCACCGAGAATACGTACGTTATTCGCGACGGACTGCATACGCTCGGCTTCCTCTGGTGACGTGGGACTTTGATCCCATGAGGCGGCGAGCTGGAACCCGCCCACCACGATCATGATCACCCCCGTAGCCAGCAGCAGAGCGAACGCTGCGATGGTGGACCGAGGGGTGGGATCACCGGGTTTCCAGTGCTCTACACGGCGATTGCGATCGTCGCTGGCGCTGGCCATGGTGGGAAACATGCTGGGCACGGCAAAGCCTACTTTCCTCGAGAGTTAACGCTGGGCTTATCCGACTTTGATGATTTCTCTGGCTTGTCTTTGGCCTTGGCCCGGTTGTTGTTCTTAGCCCGCTCGCGATTCTTGCGGTCCTCGCGTTGCTTCTTTTCTAAGGCGTCAGCATATTGCCTCAGCTCCTCCGACGTAGGCCAACCCAGCCACGTTCCGTTGCCCGGGCGCGAGAAGAAATACACACCCACGATCGCAACCACCCCGGACAGGATGGTGAGGATGCCCGAGATAACCACGAATCCCAACGGCAGGGTTTCTGGCGCCTTCGAGAACAAGAGGAGCAGCGCGTTGATAGCCAAATAGAACGAGCCCACGTTGAGGAACATGCGGGAGTAATTCCCACCGCGCCCAGCACGCCACGTCAAAAACGCGCACAGGGCTGCTGCCAGCACAGTGATAGCTGTCATAGACAAGTTCAACATCCCCACCATGGAATCCATCGAGAGGTTGTTTTTCTCCATCACGTCCTTGGCGAACGCGTCGTCTTTCAACTGCTGGGCAACCTGTCCGCGCAGGGCCCGGTCGTCGGTGAGGTTGCCAACGAATTGCACTACGCCGTCCAACACTTGCATGGCGCTCACACTCAGCCATGCCCACACACCAAAACGCACGTCCTCGGGCGCGCCTTTAAGGCTGGGGGCCAATCCATCGGGTCGGCCGACCTTGGGGGGTTTGGGCATGTCACCGTGCGCGCTACCGGGATTGTTCTGTGGCGCTGGCTGCGGAGCGTGGGGGTTTTGCGGGAATCTATTAGCATTCATACCGTTGCTAAGCTTACTGGTTTAAGCGCTGCGCAGCCCACGTTGCCCAATACGTCAGGATGATATCGGCACCGGCACGGCGCAATCCGTACAAGCTCTCCATGATCGCCGGTTCCTTGTCGATCCATCCACGCTCTGCAGCAGCGGAGATCATGGCGTATTCCCCGGAGACTTGGTAGGCGGCGACAGGCACGGGCGACATGTTGGCAACCTCGCGCAAAACATCTAGGTACGGCATGCCGGGTTTCACCATCACCATGTCTGCACCCTCATCGATATCCAGTTGGGTTTCCAAGATAGATTCGCGCAGGTTACGACAATCCTGTTGATAGGTGCGCCGGTCGCCTTTCAGGGAAGATCCTACGGCTTCGCGGAAAGGCCCATAAAACGCGCTCGCGTACTTCGCCGAGTACGCCATGATAGCCACGTCCTTATGCCCCGCTGCATCCAATGCCTCGCGGATAACCCGAACTTGGCCATCCATCATTCCACTGGGGCTCACAATGTGCGCCCCCGCATGTGCTTGGGCCACGGCCATCTCGGCGTAGGCCTGCAGCGTGGCGTCGTTATCCACAACAACATCACCCCGTGAATCGGCTGCCAGCACACCGCAGTGGCCGTGATCCGTGAATTCATCCAAGCAGGTATCGGCCATCACCAAAATGTCATCGCCGAAACGATCCCGGACCGCCTGCAATGCCCGGTTGAGCACCCCATCTTCCCGAGCCCCCACAGAACCGGTCGCATCCTTATCCGCATCCAATGGCACACCAAATAGGTCGATGGAACCCACGCCTGCCTCGATCGCTTCCTCCACCGCCCGCAGCAGGGAATCGGTTGTATGCTGCACCACCCCGGGCAAAGACGAAATCGGTTTCGGCTCATCAATGCCATCGGCGATGAATGCGGGCAGGACGAAGCGGTTGGGGTTCAGGTCCGTTTCCGCAGTGAAATTGCGCATCACCGGTGAGGTGCGCAGACGGCGGGGCCGGCGAACCGGCAGTGCGTTGAAAGCATTCTGAGCGTCAGACATGCCCCCGATGCTACGCCACTGCCACGACAGCCCCCCATTGTCCCCTGGGTCCCTTTGCCGCCCTGTCGCAGGCGGACTCGGGCTTAGCTGTTGGCCTTTTTACGTCGACGCCGCCTCTTTCGCGGAGGTGGCAGCTGACCCTTCGCGCGCAGATCTGCGACGTGTTCCGCTAGAGCATCCACGAGTTCGGGCACCCCGGCGGCCTCGGGCATCACATCCACACGCAACCCATGTTCGCGCGCTGTCTGGGCTGCCATGGGCCCAATGCACGCGATAATGGTGCGTGCATGGGGTTTGCCCGCGATACCGACCAAGTTCTTCACTGTCGACGAAGACGTGAAGCACACTGCGTCGAAACCGCCGGTCTTTATCATGTCGCGGATCTCCGGGCTGGGGGGCGCGGCGCGTACCGTGCGGTAGGCAACCACATCTTCTACGTCCCAACCTAGGTCGATCAGGCCATCGACCAAGACATCCGTGGCGATATCCGCCCGCGGCAGCAATACTTTGTCCACCATGTCCACATCGGGATCGTAAGCAGGGAATACATCCACCAACCCGGAGGCATTGCGCGCGTTATCTTTCGGCAACAGTTCCGGGATGATACCCAAGTCCAGCACGGATTGTGCAGTCTTGGGACCCACCGCGGCCACGTGGACCCCGGCCAGTGCCCGCGCGTCAAGGCCAAATTCCTGCAGTTTTGCCCACGTGGCTTTCACCGCATTCACGCTGGTGAATACCACCCAGAGGTAGTGCCCATCCACGATGCCCTTGATGGCGCGCTCCATCTGCACGGGCGAGCGCGGTGGCTCCACCGAAATCGTGGGCACCTCCACAGGAATGGCGCCGTGGGAGGCAAGGCGCGCGCTCATGGGTCCAGCCTGGTTCTTGGCGCGGGGCACCAGCACCGTCCAGCCGTATAGCGCGCGGTTTTCCCACCACGAATACTTCGAGCGGTTGCCCACTTCACTGCCGATGGTCACGATCAATTCCGCGGGCAGCTCACCTTCCCGAGCAGCCGGGCCCGAAGCCGCGGCAATGGACTTGAGCGTATCCAGCGTGACATCGTAACTGCGCTGTCGACGAGTGGTGCCGTGCAAGGTCACCGTCGCGGGCGTGGATCCAGCTATACCCCGGGCTTTGAGTTCCGAGGCTATTCCCATGAGGTCGCTAGGGGACGCAGTGAGAATCAATGGCAGGCCAGCGCCGGCCAACTGATCCCAATCGGCGCCTCCGCGCACATCGGCGGTCGTCACGTCCGGGCCCACTCGAATACCGGTGAACGCTGGCACTGCGACTGACCCGGTCATGCCCGGCACTACCTGGAATTCCACTCCGAGGTTCTCTACCTCCTGCAATTCCAGCAACACCCCGGGCGTGCTCAGCGGGTTGCCCGCTACCAAGCGGATGACATCATTACCCGCCTTGGCACACGCGACCATTTGCTGGGCGATGACAGCCGGGTCGGCAGGTGCCATGACATCGGAGGCCTCGGAGGTCTCTGCGGTGTCGGGAACGTCTTCGTCTTCCCCGTCGCTTGCCACTCCGGGTGCGGCAAACACGACCTCCGCGGCCGTGGGCGGTTCCGGGCGTGGGGGACGGCGCCGCGCACCGGCCTCGCGAGCTGCGGCGATGCGCTGTTCCCACTCTTTTTCCGCAGCATCCAACTTGTGCTGTGGCACGGGCACCTTGGCCGCAATGAGGGACTGCACTCCCGTGAGAACGGCTGGGTCCACCCAGGCGTATGCGGTGTGCTCAATAACCTCGCGCGCGCGGACGGTCAGCAATTCCGGGTTACCTGGGCCGGCACCTACGAAGAGCACGCGGCCCTGCTGACCCACAGGGTCCAATCCGGAAACAGTCATGTCGTATGGCTTTCTATTTTCGCTGCTCGTGCTGGATGCACGAGAGTATCTACAAGCTGTGCGGCGGTCGGCTAACCATTCTTTTTTGGTTCCGACGCCACCCCGTGCCACCCCGCCTGCATTACTGAGTGGGGCGCTGGGGATTGTGAAAGAAGTCTTTAAGTGCTTATGAAGAGCTATCTGGCTTCTGCTACTAACGCGCTAGCACCGGCATCTAACAGTGCTGAGCCCAGCGAGCTGCCGGCTTCGAAGGCGCGTTTCAGATAATGATCACGTTGTTCGAGCGACGGTTTCTCTCGGCCTAGGCCCGCATCGAATGTCACCTTCACACTGTCCACTAGCTGTTTGCTTCCGTCCATTCCGAACACGCCGGCAAAAACGGTGAGCTCGGAATAGTCGCTACCCGACCATTCGGAGTGGGCGGCAACGGGGGCGGAACACCCAGCTTCGAGGGTGGCCAACACTGCGCGTTCAGCGGCGGCCATAACGTGGCTGGGGAGGTGTTCCAGTGGCAGCACGGCTTGCCAGGCTTCTTCATCGTCGGCGCGAACCTCTACGGCCAACGCGCCTTGTGCCGGAGCTGGCATGAGCACGTGCGGGTCCAGCGACTCTGCTGCGCGGTCTAACTGCCCCACGCGCTCCAGCCCAGCACGGGCAAGAATGACGGCATCGAGGTCGTTACCCACGCGCCCCATGCGGCTGTCGATATTGCCTCGCAGAGGCAGGATTTCTAGATCGGGACGAACTGCGCGCAACTGCGAAACCCGCCGGGGCGCACTGGTTCCGACCTTCGCGCCTTCGGGCAGATCTCCCAGCTCCTTGTTATCCACGCTGACCAGAACCTCGCGTGGGTCCACGCGCTTGGGAACGACAATGCGGAAGCGCTTGTCCGGTGCGGTGGGAAGGTCCTTGAACGAGTGGACCGCTACGTCACATTCTTTGGCTGCCAATGCGTTGCGGAGTGTTTCGGTGAACACCCCCACACCGATTTGAGCAACGGGAATCTGCGAGGCCTGGGAAGCGTCACCCGGGGTGTGCACGATATGCAATTGTGCTTCCCACCCTTGGGCAGTGATGCCGGCTTGGACGTGGCCAGATTGGGTGGTGGCCAGCTGCGACCGGCGAGTGCCGATCAGCAGTGTGCGCTGGCCGGAGAGCTGGGACGCTGCCTGTTCGGTCACCGCGTTATTCTCCGAATCCGCGAGCGGGTTGTTGTTCTGTGACAATGTTTACACCTCACCAGTGTGGTTGCGGGTCGCGGAAATGGCCTTAACCTCGTTGGATACTTCCCGGATCGTCTTTGCGTTCGACTCGTTGACGACGGAACCGGTAGGCAGTTGAAACAGCGTGGCCAGTGCATCGGCATAACTGACCTGCTGTCCGCCGGCCGACAGGCGCTTGGCCTGCACGGTCGGTGTGTGCAGCAGTTTGTCCACGATACGACGAACCGACTTTTGCACCTCGGCGCGGTGTTCCTGAGACATGCCTTCGGTGTGCTTTTCCAACAGCATCAGCTCTTCAGCCATCACATCGGCAGCCTTCTGGCGCAGAGCCTTGACTGTGGGGATGACCGATTGTGCCCGCTGCTGCTCCAGGAACTCCTCAAGCTCTTGGGCCACCACGAAGCGCGCCGAGTCTTCATCGGCCGCGGACTCTCCCGCCATGGTGGTTAATTCTTCGATGTTGAGGAGAGTCACCCCCTCGTGCGCACCCGCCGCTTGCTCGATGTCCCGTGGCATGGACAGGTCCACCAACACGAGCGGGCGGACACGTTCGTCACCACCACGACGGGCCGGCTCCATGGCTTCCCTGACGGCCTCACCGGTAACCACGCATTCCACAGCTCCGGTGGCGGACACGACGATGTCCACGGAAGCAAGCACATCGGCGATCGCACTAAACGGAACCGCGGACGCGTTCACTCCGGCCTCACGTGCATGACCGACCAGATTTTCCGCCCGCGACAGGGTTCGGTTCGCGACGGTAATGTGTTCTACTCCCAACTTGCCCAAGTGGGTAGAGGCCAACGAAGCCATGGCTCCCGCACCGATTACTAAGGCGCGCTTGCCCATCAAATCGTTCACCCCACCTGGGGCGAGGTAATCCAGTGCCTTGTCCACTGCGAAAGACACCATGGAAGCACCCGCGGAATCAATCGCAGTTTCCGAGTGCACGCGCTTACCGGTACGTAGTGCCCGTTGGGTTAGGTCGTGCAACGTACGGCCAACCGTGCCGGTTTCCTTCGCATTCTGGTAGGCCCCGCGCAGCTGACCAATGATCTGCTGCTCCCCCATCACCATCGAGTCCAACCCGGATGCCACGTTCAACATGTGCTCCGCGGCGGCGTCAGAATAGTGCACATAAAGGTGTGGCTCCAGTTCCTCGGCAGGAACGGAAGAGAACCGAGAGATGGTCTCGACAACGTGGTCCAAACCGTCGTGGAATGCGTTGGCAACCGTGTAAAACTCCATGCGGTTGCACGTGGACAGCACGAGGGATTCGCTCAACGCATCGGATTCGGTGAGCGCTAGCTGCAGTTTCTGCATGTCTGCATTGGCCACTGAAACCTGTTCCAGCATCATGACCGGGGCGGAGCGGAAGGATAACCCAACGAGCAACACCTGCGCGGACCCTGTCCTGGCGTTACTGACCATGGGTATCTGGACCTCCCTAGAAGAGACTTATTTACGAACGTCTACGGTATCCCTTAACCCACCCCGATGACAAAACGTAGGTGAGGAACTGTTATATGAACGTTCCCTAAGACACCCACCGACCTCATTCTTACCCCAGCGCCTCCGCAAGCTCATCGTTGTCAACTTCCCAGCACGCGAACTCTTCATCGTCGATCAGCACTACTGGTACACGGTCCCCGAACTCCAATGCCAACTCTCCACCGACGCCCCCCTCATCCACATCCACGACCTCCAGTAGGGCCCCGGCCTCCGCGACCACGGGCGCAATCTGCTCCCGGACCCGCGCGCAGGAGCCACATGTTTTGCGGGTCAGGAGCGTAACAGTGCGCAGCCCCGTCGTCTCGCGCTGCATGCCACTGTTGCCACTGCCACCTGTATCCATCGAACGTTGCCTCCACTCTTCCCGTATTCGTTTCCCCCGTGAGTCTAGCCCTCTCCCGCGACAACCCCTTCTGCCCAGATCCGCGTCAGCATGCGAGGCAGCCTGCGGTAAGTTAGGGACTGTGAAATTCGAGCCCCGTCATCTGTATACTGCCGCGGTCGCCCAATACGAACGGGCAGAGCAGACCGCGGGCCGTATTGCACGTGCGATTAATGGCCGCGCGCAGGGGGTTTACCGCGAAATCCTCAGCCGCCGAGTTTTTCCAGCACGTGGGGAAAGCGCGCAAAGGGAGGCCGGCGAGGCGTCGGCAAAAATAGCCCTCCAGCCCACCGTCACTGAAGCAGACGACCGGTTGGGGCATGCGGCGCGGAAGCATAGCGTGACCCGAGAGCAACTGCAGGGTGGAATCGCCAACGTGGAGGGCGCGGCTGCCGCAGCGCGAGGTCACCATCATTTGAATGTCCCGGATCCCAACATCCCGCAGGACCCTGGCGCGGCCGCCTTTTTCGATGTGGATAACACGCTAATCCGCGGGGCGTCCATTTTACTGTTCGCGCGAGGGCTGGCGAAGAGGCGGTTTTTTACGGTCGGTCAGATCGTGGGATTCGCGTGGAAGCAGCTGAAATTCCAGCTGGTGGGCGAAGAGAATGCCGGCGATATTTCCGAGGGGCGCGATCAGGCGTTGGGGTTTGTGAAGGGGCGTGAAGAATCTGAGGTCGTGGCATTGGCCGAGGAAATCTGGGCTGCCACAATTGCCGAACGCATCTTCCCCGGCACCCGAGAACTGGCGGATATGCACCTGCAGGCGGGCCAGCAGGTGTGGCTGGTTTCCGCTACCCCCGTGCAGTTAGCGCAGGTCATTGCCCGCGAACTGGGCTTCACCGGGGCATTGGGCACCGTCTCCGAAGTAAAGGATGGTAAGTTCACTGGCCAGATGGTCGGCGACCTCCTGCATGGCCCGGGTAAGAAGTACGCGGTGGCTGCGCTTGCCGAGCGCGAGGGCCTAGACCTGCAGCGCTGCACGGCCTACTCCGATTCCGTCAATGACGTACCCTTATTATCCATGGTGGGGACTGCGGTGACGGTCAACCCGGATTCCGCCCTGCGCTCCGAAGCTAAAAAGCGTGGCTGGGAAGTGCGGGATTATCGCCGCCGCAAGCGCGCCTGGCAACGCGTTCGCAACAGCGCATCATCAGCCAAATCGAGTGCGAAGTACGCCGGCAACCGGGCTCGAATCGAGGCACTCCAGCTGCGGGGTCGCCGGCGGTAGTGGCCTAAGCCAGTAACCCGCACCCGTTGCGAACACGGAAAATCCGCCCTCCTTGGACAAGGCTGAACAAGGTAGAGCGGATACGATCTCCACGGTCCGGCGGGGGTGCCGGCGCGGAGATTACTTTCCGAGCTTCCGTCGCTGAACGCGGGTCCGGCGGAGCATCTTGCGGTGCTTCTTCTTGGACATGCGCTTACGGCGCTTCTTAATGACAGAACCCATAACGGGAACCTCGCTTTTCGTCGCTTCGCTTACAAATCTTCTAACGCGCGGTACCGGCGATTTTGCACCCCTCACCAGCGTTGTTGCCTCCAAGCCACCGAAGCCGGTGAACTTTAGGAGCCACTGGGGAGCGCAAGTTCACGCTTGGTCCGCAGCCACGGTGCCGGGGGCGGTGCCGACACGAATGGTCATTACTTTACCCTGCCCCGCTGGTGAGAACCAAAAACCCCACCAACTCGGCCGTGACGCCGAGCAAGTGGGGGCTTGGCTAAATAGCGCGGTCTTAGCCGGTCTGGGAAGGTGTGTACACCGATGCACCCAAGTACTCGTTAACTGCGCTTTCACGCACCCGGAAGTTACGGCCAACCTGAACAGCTGGCAGTTCCTCGGAGTGGATCAAACGGTAAACAGTCATCTTCGACACACGCATCAGTTTGGCAACCTCCGCGACGGTCAAAAATGCTCCATTGTCGTTATTAGCCATGTAAATTCACTTTCCTTGCGCTGCCATGCGCTGCAGGCTTCCCCTCCTGCAGGACTTCACACGTCAATCGCTCTTGGCCATAATAACGTGAATGTAGTGACTTGTGTGAGCTCAGGGGGAAATATATGTTTTTGTTACTTCAGAGAACCCCGATGACCTGCGGGGACGCGTGTGACCAATGTGATTGCTGCGCCCCCTCCTCCGGGGGTTATACCGGGGTTACCCCAATTCGCGAGAACGGTTAGCGCAGTCCTCTGCCGCGTGGAAGAAGGCCTTCCGCAGACCGTGCTCCTCCAGGGCGCGCAGGGCTGCGGCGGTGGTTCCACCGGGGCTGGTCACCTTGGCACGCAACTCGGATGGGCCATCACCGCCTTCTTCCTCTTGTCCGCGCACCATCATGGCTGCGGCGCCCTCAATCGTGGAGACCGCCAGCTGCTCCGCCAGTGGTCGCGGTAGGCCTTGTTGCACGCCTGCATCCACGAGCGCTTCAACGGCCAAGAAGAAGTACGCAGGACCGGAGCCAGACACTGCCGTGACTGCATCTAGGTCCTTTTCTTTGACGATGACCGCGGTGCCGACCTTACCCATGATTTCCTGCACGGCCTCAAGGTGATTCTCTTCAGCAAACCGTCCACCGGCCAGCGCACTGGTACCCTTGCCCACCAGCATCGGGGTGTTTGGCATGATGCGCACCACCGGGGTGCCAGCGGGAAGGGCCGCCTCCATCGATTCCAGGGTCACACCCGCAGCCACAGAGACAACCACAGTTTCACTATCGTTGTCGTCCAAGACATCGGCCACCTCTTGGAAGACTGGGACAATAACGTCGGGCTTCACACAGTTAAAAAGGATATCCGCGCCCTCTGCAGCTTCCACTGCCTCCAAAGTGGTGATAACCCCGTATTTCTCCTTGAGGTAATCTAGGCGTTTCTGCGCGCGGTCAGCAACAACGACCTTCTTCGCGTCTCCTCCGTCGGCAATGATTCCCGACAGGAGTGCTTCACCGATATTTCCGCCACCAATAATTCCAATGTTTGTCATGCACTCCAGCGTGCCAGCCTTCGTGATAGCTCGCCACCGTCGCCCCCTGACGTGCACATTAAAAAAGCTGCGCCGGTCGTTTTCAACCAGCGCAGCTTCAGTGCCACTACATGCCCAAAATAAGTCGCGGTCCCACCGTCAGCACCAGACCAACGATGAATGCCAGCAGCAGGATCCACTTGTCCTTGTGACGAAGGATTGCATGCACGATTCCCACTAGGAACAGGGTTACTGCCAAAGCAAGGATGAGAACGATGCCTGCGCCCATTCGATCCCACAGCATCGAGAATCCGAAGAACACACCCACGCCGAGCACTACGGCCAGCAGCGCCTGAACGATCATCGCGGGCCAGGAGATGCGGTCGTCTTCGTATTCAAGAACCTCGTGCTCCCCGAGCTGGGCCTGCAGCTTACGGACCTCTTCGTTGTCGGAAAGGGGGGCTGAACCGTTCTTCGTTCCGGGCAGTTTTTCTTCTGGCAGCTTCTTTTCTTTCGACGCTACACGCTCCCGTGCCTCCGCCGAGACCTTCCCCTCTGTCTTCGCGCCGGGCTTCGAAGCCGCACCAGCACCCGCGGCCGCGACACCTGCAGCAGGGCGCGGTGCCTTAGTTGCGGTACCCGTCTGTGGAGCCTCTACTGGCTTCTCTGCAACCTTCGTCGCTGGCTTCTCGACAGGCTTGGCCGCTGGTTTCTCGGCAACCTTGGCCGCAGGCTTCTCGACTGACTTCTCAGCAACCTTCGCCGCTGGCTTCTCTACAGGCTTGGTCGCTGCCTTTTCAGCAGGCTTTTCCGCCCCCTCTTCCCCCTCAAGATGCTCATCTTTGACAACAGGGATGTTGCCAGTCAATTCAGCAACAGAAACACCGCCATGCTCCAAGCTGCGACGACGGCGGCGCGGACGATCGGCTTCGCCGTCCTTCGGAGTGCGGCCGCTCCTCGCCAAAAGCTCAGCGACGGTCAGCTTTTCGCTCATCCCTTTTGTCCCATCATTGTCTAAAGCTCAACCTACAGTTCAGATATGTTACCCGTTGCCCCCGAGAACGCACGAAAACGCGCCGGGCGGCAACCACCTACAAGGAAGCTACCGCAACAGCTCTTCCTGATCAGTGTGATAGAAAATCACACCCTCGCGCAGCGCCCAGGGGCAAATATGCAGCGAATCGATCTCCAGCTTGCGCAGCGCCGCCTCTGCGACCAACGCACCCGCAACGACCTGGTGGGAGCGGTCGGAACTCACACCCTCCAACTCAGCTCGGTCCGCCGCAGTCATACGCGAAATGAACGCAATCAACTGGCGCAGACCCGCCTGAGTCAAGGTCCTCTTCACTCGCGGGCCTGCCGACGAAGGCGCAGCACCAGTCAGTCGAGCCAGCATCCTGAACGTCTTGGACGTACCCACAGCCAAATCGATCGGACCAGCACCCAAGAGCCTCTCCACAGGCACTTCCAGCTCGGCGTCGATATATTCCCGAAGCTCCGAGACGGCCTTCCGCGACGGCGGGTCCGTCTCAAACCACTGCCGGGTCAATCGGCCGGCACCCAAATCCAAGCTGCACGCGACATCCGGGTTCTCATCCACTCCAACGGACATCTCCAACGATCCGCCACCAATATCTAGGTCGCAAATCCGCCCCGCCGACCAGCCGTACCAGCGTCGCACCGCCAGGAACGTCAGCCGCGCTTCTTCCTCACCAGTCAGGATCCGCAGGCGGACCCCAGTCTCATCCTCGACGGTATCTAACACGTCCTCGGAATTGGATGCAGACCGGATCGCCGACGTTGCAAAAGGCAGCATCTGCTCGCACCGGAACTGCTCGGACATTTCCTTCGCCAGAGCAACCCCGGTCACGAGCTTATCCACGCCCTTGTCGTTGATGTTTCCCTTCTTATCCAGGTACTCCACCAGACGCATGGGAGTTTTCCAGTTACTCATCGGGGTTGGCGGGCCACCGCGGTGGGCGTCCACCACCACGAGGTGGACCGTATTACTGCCAACATCAAGCACACCTAATCGCACCCCTTTACAGTAACGCGTCTACGGTGAATATCGTGAGTGGAACATCGAACTCTTCTGCCCCGTGGCCGTCGCCTACTATCTTTTCTATGTCGACGCCCCCTTCTTCCCCAGCCCCCAATACCCCTCTGGCCAGCGGTTTCCCCGATGGAACCAAAGCGGATTTGTCCGTGCAGGCGGGTCAGGAATTGCCGGTAGATTTCTCGCGCGAATGGCTTGAATTTCTCGACCCAGAAGATTCAGAGCACATCGTTCAGATCGATCTGACATGGATGCTGTCAACATACCGGTGCCATTTCGGGACCAGTGCTTGCCGGGGCATCGATTCTTCGAACCCCGATGTGGGCTGCTGCGGTCACGGCGCGTTCCTCACCGATGACGATGACCGCGAGGCGCTCAAAACCGTGGCCGAGGCCCTCACTGATGAAGACTGGCAGCTGCGCCGGTGGTGCTTGAACCGGACTGAGCGCGGTGATGGTTCCGTTGGCGATATTGCCGACCTCGAACCCTGGTTGGAGTGGGACGAACTAGAAAACGACGAGGGTGACATGGAACCCGCGCTCAAGACCATCACCACAAACGGTGCTTGCGTGTTCGCCAACCGCTCCGATTTCCACGGCAACAAGGGTTGCGCGCTCCACGGGTGGGCGTTGAAGAACGATGTCCCGTTGACCGTCGCCAAGCCTGAGGTCTGCTGGCAGCTCCCCCTGCGGCGCCTCGAGGCCTGGGAAACCCGCCCCGACGGCCGCGAGCAGCTGCGCACCACGATTACCGAATACAACCGTCGTGGCTGGGGGGACGGGGGCGAGGACTTCGATTGGTACTGCACGACCGACCCCAACTGTCACGTCGTGGATACCCCGACTGCCGATTCCCCCGCGATCTGGTCCACTCACCGGGACGAGCTGATTGAGCTGATCGGTGAGTCCTCCTATGAAGTGCTCGCCGATCACTGCCGCCAGCGCGAAGCGATGGCGAGGGTCTCCCCCAGCGGGTTTCCACTTCTTGCTATACACCCCGCGACGGCGGTCGCAGCTGGGCGTCGGGAAGAAAAGAAGAACTAGCCCTCGAACTTGTAACCCAGCCCTCGCACCGTAAGCAACAGCTGCGGTCGGGACGGGTGGCGCTCGATCTTGGAACGTAGACGCTTGATGTGGACGTCGAGAGTCTTCGTATCACCCACATAGTCCACGCCCCACACGCGGTCGATCAGCTGCCCGCGAGTCAGAACCCGACCAGAATTCCGCATGAGGTATTCCAGCAAGTCGAACTCCTTGAGCGGCATGGGAACGGGCTCACCATCCACGGTGACGATGTGCCGCTCCACGTCCATGACCACGCGATCCTCACGCAAGATCTGACCGTCATCGAACTGTTCGGGCTGCTCCTGCTCCCCACCTCGGCGTAGCACCGCGCGAATACGGGCGATGAGCTCCCGGGCGGAGTATGGCTTGGTGACGTAATCATCCGCCCCCAGCTCCAAGCCCACCACTTTGTCGATTTCGCTATCCCGGGCGGTGACCATGATCACGGGCACAGAGGATGTCTGCCGCAGCTGACGACAGACCTCGGTGCCGGACATCCCCGGCAACATGAGGTCCAAGAGAACAATGTCGATATTCTCGGCGGCGAACGTATCTAGCGCCGTCGGGCCGTCAGCCGCCACATGAACCTCAAAACCCTCCTTCTTCAAAAGGAACGCCAAGGGCTCGGCCAAAGACTCTTCGTCTTCAACTATCAATACGCTCGTCACGATGCGAAACTGACCTTCCACAAGTTGCGGGTTTACCTGCTGTGAATGTTACCGTCATCGAACGTTTCGTGCGCGGTAACCAGCACACGGGGTAGACGGGGCTCTAGGATTCCTTTTCTGCGTGCAGTTGTCGCTGCGATTGTGGCTGCAATTCCATTTCCGACGCCTCGTCCTCCACCAGGATCTGCTTCATCTTTGGAACCACGGGTTCCTCGGGAACGGAGCGCCCGGTGCTGGCCTTGATCTCGTCGTAAGCCGGCAACTCGAGAGCAAACGTGGAGCCGGTACCAGGCCGGGACCACAACGTCACGCGGCCACCATGATTAGCCATGACGTGCTTTACGATCGCCAGGCCCAACCCGGTGCCACCCGTGTTGCGGGAGCGGGCTTTATCCACGCGGAAGAAACGCTCGAACACGCGCTTTTGATCTTCCTGCGAGATGCCGATCCCCCTGTCGGTAACTCGGATGATGACGTTGCCATCCAAGACTTCGCGCGAGATGGAAACCGGGGTGGATTCGGGCGAGTAGTTAATGGCGTTCGTGATGAGGTTAGTGACGCTGGTGACCAGCAGACTTTGATCACCGCGGACCATCGCGCCACTTTTGTCGTCAGTTTTCAACTCGATACCCACGGCCTCGGCGGACATGCGCGAGCGGTCGATGGCCTCGTCGATGATCTTGTCCACACTGAGGATATCCGGATCCGGCAGCGATTCCGCGCCTTGAAGCTTGGAAAGGCTGATGAGTTCGGTGATCATCTGGTTCATACGGGCGACCTCGGCATGGAGTTTTCCGCCAAAGTACTCGACGGCTTCCGAGTCGTCCTTGACTTCCATCATCGTTTCCACCAACAAGCTGATGGCGCCGACGGGCGTTTTGAGTTCGTGGGAGACGTTGGCCACGAAGTCACGGCGCGCGGATTCCATGCGAACGTGTTCGGAATCGTCCGTAGCGTAGATCACCACAAAGCGGTCATCCACCAAAGACAGAAGCTGAACTTGGCCTGCCACGGCGATCACCGGGCGATCGCTACGGCGCGGCGGGGGTAGGAAGTTTACCTCACGTGGTTCATGGTCTCCGAGCACCTTCTCAACCACGCTCCATACTGCGGAATTCAGGGCGCGCTCGTGAACCAACCCCAGCTCGTGCGCGCTCGGGTTGGACAGCACAACCTTGCGGCGCTTATCCACGACAGCCACGGCCGTTGGCGCCGACTGAATCGCATAGTGGAGCACTTGGGACACCGTGGACACGCGGTCCCCCTGCAGCTCATGGCGGGTTCGAACATTGCGGCGCGCCTTAATGTTCTTGCGGTACGCCCACATGGCAAAGAGGCCAATGGCGATGCCACAGACTAGTCCGCCAAGGCTTCCTGCGATTAGCTCAGCGCTCACTGATTACTTACGACTATCGCTGACGGCAACTACTTGTTCTCGCCTTGCGCCGCTACGGCAGCAGCGCCTGCAGCCGCAGCTTCTGGATCTAGGTAGTTACCGCCTGGGTTGAGGACGTTGCCATCGGCGTCGGTGAAGTAAACCAGCGGGATACCGGTTGGGATGTTCAGTCCGGCGATGTCTTCGTCGCTGATGTTGTCCAAGTGCTTGACCAAGGCGCGTAGGGAGTTACCGTGGGCGGCAATCAGCACAGTCTCACCGTTGGCGAGACGAGGTTCAATCTCATCTTGGTAATAAGGAATGAAGCGCTTGACCACGTCTAGCAGGCACTCGGTCCGCGGGATCTCGTTGAGGCTGGCGTAGCGCGGGTCGTTGGTCTGCGCGTACTCGTTGTCCAGTTCAATCGCCGGTGGCGGGGTGTCGTACGAACGGCGCCAGCTCATGAACTGGTCTTCGCCGTACTTTTCCTTGGTCTCGGCCTTGTTCAGTCCCTGCAGAGCGCCGTAGTGACGTTCGTTTAGGCGCCAATCGCGGATCACAGGGATCCAGTGGCGGTCGGCGGCATCCAGGGCGAGGGCAGCGGTCGTGATCGCGCGACGCAACAGGGAGGTGTACAGCACCTCAGGCTCGAGACCTGCTTCCTTCAGCATCTCGCCACCACGGACGGCTTCCTGCCGGCCTTTCTCGGTGAGCGCAACGTCGACCCAACCGGTGAACTGGTTGGAAGCGTTCCACTCGGATTGACCGTGTCGCAGCAGAATAAGGGTGCCGCGAGCTTCGGATGGCTTCTTCAGGGAGGTTTGCTCAGTCATAGTTCTATATTGCCACAGCTGAATCCCCGTAGCGTGCGGTATCGCTACAGGTTACGGCTGGGGTTTCTCGTCTTGGGGTTTGTCTTCTTGGGGTTTGTCTTCAGGCTCATCTTCGCGCGGGTTATGGATATCCGACGCCAACTTGGACCCCGGCGGCGGTGCCAGCAAGCTGACTTCAGCTTCACTGGGTTTAAGGTGCGCGAATGCCGCTAAGTTAAACGTCGGCTCTCCACGCGATAACCGCCAAGCCCATTCATGACGAATGGACGAAGCAAAACCGCGCTCTAGGATGCGGTTGAAGTCCGCGTCCGCGCGCTCTAATACCTGTCCCAAAATGCGCTGAATATCGTCGGCCGTCGTCGAATCAGGAAATTGCCCCACCAGGTAGATATCGTTGTTGTGGTCTAGGGTGTAGTGCACACCGAGGCTGCGCCAGTTTGCTTGGAGCAGGAGTTTATATACTTCCTCGTGTGCTTCCTCCACTTTGCGGCAGATGAAAGCCTCGACGCGGAACGTCCCCTGCTGCGGAATGAAGATGCAGTTGGTTTTGAGGCGCTTCTCGCCTGGCAAAACCACAACCACGTTGTCTTCGTGTTCCTGGTACTCCACCTGGGCTTGGTCGAGCAATGTGCAGATACCTTTGCGATCCATACTCCTAACGCTACCTAAATTGGGCAGGTTCCTGTCAGCGCAGGGAATTCATCCCCCTTGCGCTCTCCGTGGGCCATCTCGTTATCCCCCGCTTCTTTCCCTTAGAACGGTGGCTCGTCTCCCAAGTTCCGTTGTCGGCGCCTGCGGTTGTATTCCGCCAGGGCCAGGGTGCGCCGCACCGCTCGGTGGCGGAAGGTCTCACGACCGAGTGGACCATTCGGCGCCGTCATAACTATGTGGCCATCGCCCTGACTTGTCCAGGTTTCGATGCCGTCTTGGTCAATAGCCACGTCCCACGCTCCGGTCGTCTTTGCGTTGTGATGCTTCGCGCACAGGCAATGCAAATTCGACGTATCCGTAGCACCCCCTTCACTCGGTCTTTCGTGGCTGTATCGCTGTATATGGTCAAGCTGGCATTTGTGCGCTGGCACCTCGCACCCGGGAAATCGACACGTCCCGTCCCTCCCCTCGACACTCGCCCGCACGATTGGAGTCGGAGAGTACCCCTCGTTGCTTGCTTTACCTGGAGCTTGGATGTGTGTCACTCGCTTCAGCCATTCCTCGGTCGCCATGGATCCGAGCCATCCTCCGGCGGCCCAGATCTTGGAGTCTGGCAAATCCACTCGGCGGTACAAATTCAGGTGGATTTCGGCCTTCGTCTCCCCGCGAATCAGCTTCATCAACGCCTCCGCCCGGGAGCAGTTTTCCTTCGCCCGCACGTTGTCTAGTGCCGCGGTCATTTCGGCCGCTTCTAATTTAGGCATACTCAAGAAGAATTCAGTGGTTTCATCCGGTCGCTCGTCTATATCCAATCGCAGCGCCGGCCCGTCACTTCCCTGTGGTTTCTCTCTCGGCAGCGGATCTTCGTTTGGGTCTTTCGGCCGCGCGGAAGGTTCATGTTGCTCGACTATTTCTCTTATCCGACGCCGAATCGTCCCCGTCCCAAGCATTCCCTGACTGTTCACAGTGGGTGAGATCGCCTCGCGTACAAGTGGCTCGATGAGTGAAGCCACTTCATCACTCACGGCTGCCAACCCCTCCGAAACTATCCGCCAGATATCCAAGGAATAAGCTCCCGATTCCCCCAGTTCTACAAGGGAAGGAAATCTTTCAAATGTGAGTCCAATCTCGATCAAAGTGAGAGCACGATATTCCGGCAGACCGAGCCTGACAGACAACCGCGTTTGCACGTCCGATACGCAATCGTCCATATCCGGCGTACACGATCGAGCTAGGCGCACATGCGCCCGATTGATTTCACACATCGATGCGCTCAGTGCATCTGCGGGATCGGTCACTCGCCAGCTGGGAACCGGGCCGGAAAGTGCCGACTCACCAGCCGAGCCGTCTTGCTCGCAAGACGGACCAACGGGCTCGCCGAAAAGATCCGTGGGCCGGTCGGTTGGAACGGGGTTGTCGGGTGAATTGGTTTGGTGCGGTTCGCTAGATGAACTGGGTTGAGTGGGGGTGTTAGGTGGGTCTGTCTGGCCTGGTTGTTGTCGCTGGTGCGGTTGGTGGTCTTCTGGTTCTTCGTAGGGCTGAGTGGACTGATCGAACATCGTTTTCCTCCCCCGGCGCGGAAATCCCCATCCACGCCGATAAAGCGTTCGCGGTTTTTAGCTGTTGTTTTCGTTCACTTGTTCCTGGCCAAGCTCTGGCGTTCCACCTGCACTGTTTCCCGGCCGGGCTCTAGGTTTCAACACCTGCTACCACTATAAAGTCAGCGCCAGACATCCCCTCTGACAAAAACTTAAAAAATCGAACATACACTGTGAAACAATGCAAATCCCAGTCAAAACTTAATTCAGAAAGCCCCAGTAAGAAGGCGCCAATCAGTAGGCACTCCCCATAGCCCTGCTGCCAGCCCCCTCCGGGCGGCCCCTCTGCAAGGCCCCTACCCCTCCGGGTGGCGCTCCCCACCGAATCCCGCGGGTGGCAGATTCTCGTAGATCTCCTTCAAACGAGCCGAAGATACCGCCCAACTAAACTTCGCGGCGTGCTGCGGCGCGTACTCGCCCATCTTGATGCGCCGGGAATCGTTCGTCACCAGCTCGCCTAGGGCGTCGGCCCACTGGGAAACCTCGCGCCCATCCACCAGTAAGCCAGACCTGCCGTCCTCCACAGCGATAGGCAGCCCACCGATCCGCGTTGCGACGACCGGAGTACCACACGCCTGCGCTTCCAGCGCGACCAGCCCAAACGATTCATTTGAACTCGGCACCGCAATGATATCGGCCGCTTGGTAGACAGACACCAGTTCCTCCGGGGGGCGAGGGGCGAGGAACCGCACATAACAACTAATACCCAGCTCATTCGCCAGCTCTTTCAGCTCCGCCAAGCTATTGCCGTTGGCCCCCGACGACCCCCCACAAATAACCACACTCACCAACTCTTCCGGATGGCGCTTCACTACTTCGGCCACCGCACGCAGCAACAAGTGTGGGCCTTTAAACTTTTGTAGACGCCCCACAAACCCAATGACTTTCGCCCTCAGCGGGATACCCAACTCTCGCCGACTGCGTTCTGTGGCACGATCCGAGCCGGGCGTGTAGTGCTCTACGTCCACCCCAGGGGCGACCACGCCGATGGAGCACGTGGAGGCGTCGTACCCTGCAACAAGATCCGCCACCTCAGCTTCGGTGTTAACGATGAGCAAATCGGCGTTATCCACAATCTGTTGCTCGCAAATGCGCCGCGTTTCCGGCTCGCGAACGTCATCCTCGGCCAGGGAGTTATTCTTCACGGCAGCCCACGTATGCGCCGTGTGCACCCATGGAATCTGCCACAGATCCCGAAGCAGCCAACCGACCTGACCCGATAGCCAGTAATGAGAATGGATGAGGTGGTAGGTGATCCCGTGCTCCTTAGCGAATGTCCACACAGAGCCGGTAAAGGCCGCCAACTGTGTGGGCAAATCCTCCTTGCGTAGCCCCTCGTAAGGGCCAGCCACGCAATTGATAACGCGAAAACCCGGCGCAACGCGCACAACTTCCCCCTGCAGCGGGCGCGTGGCCCGAGTAAACACATCGACTTCCACCCCGAGGGCCGCCAACTGCATGGCGCTATTGCGAATATAAACATTCATCCCCCCGGCATCACCCACACCGGGCTGTTCTAAGGGAGAGGTGTGCATTGAAATCATCGCCACGCGCATGACCGCTATTGTAGAACGCCCGTCACAGCGAAGCCCCACCGCACTGTGCCCCTTTCGCACTGTTTTACACCCCCTTTGTACGAATTATTGGATTCCGCGTGGAATTCGCAATTGTTTCGTTAGGCTTAGTTCAATGCAACCCCAGCCCATTAACTCGCACCAGCGGGTTTTACTGCGTAGTGAAGGACTGAAACGATGACAAACCCCACCGAAACCCCCGGATCCGGACCGGCCGCTCACGCCCCCGAAGGCACGGCTTGGAAGGAGAAGCCCTACCTGAAGTACTACGCAGACTGGACCCCTCACAGCCTGGAGTACAACAACGATTCCCTGCTCGACATGCTCGATCGCACGGTGGATGCCAACCAGGACAAGACAATTATCGAGTTCTTTGGCGCATCCACCACGTACGGGGAATTCCGGGACCAAGTCAACTCCGTCGCAGCCGGTTTACGTGAGCTGGGCGTTCGCAAGGGCGATCGCGTAGCTATGGTACTGCCGAACTGCCCGCAGGCGTTGATCTCCTTCTTCGCAATCCAACGCTTGGGCGGTGTGGTGGCAACGCACAACCCGCTGTACACCGCACGGGAACTAGAAGGCCCCTTCAAGGATCACGCGGCAAAGATCGTCATCGCATGGGACAAGGTCGCTCCCCTGTGCCAACAGCTGGTGGGGAAAACACCGCTGGAGAAAGTCATTTCCGTCAACATGATCGAGGCGATGCCACTGGTCAAGCGCCTTGCACTGAAGCTGCCGATCAAAGCTATCCGCGAGAAGCGTGACCAGTTACACGCTCCCGCGAACGGCACCATTCCTTTCAGCAAGTTGCTGGATAAGAACTTCGGTGGCGATGGCTCGAACGTACGCACCGCCGATGGTGTGGACGGCAGCTGGCCAGCCGTGATCATGTTCACCTCTGGCACTACCGGCAAGCCCAAGGGTGCGCAGCTAACGCATGGCAACATCATGGCAAACGTTGTCCAGGGCTTGGCTTGGGTCAAGGAATTAGGGGCGTCGGGCCAAGAAAGGTACCTGGCTGCCCTGCCTCTATTCCACATCTACGGGCTGACGTTGACCGCTGCACTGGGCGTGGCCACCGCCGGCAAACTGGTATTGCTGCCAAAGCCCGAAATCCCTCTCATCGTGGATCAGCTCAAGAAGGAGCTGCCCACCTACATGCCAGGCGTACCCACCCTGTACGACAAGATCATGGAAGCCGCAGACGAGCACAACATCGATCTACGCGGCGTAAGTAATGCGCTGTCCGGCGCGGCTCCCCTACCCGTGGCGACCACCCAACGCTGGGAAAAGAAGACCGGCGGAAAGATCGTGGAAGGTTACGGTCTCACCGAAACTTCCCCCATCATTGTGGCAAACCCCATCACGCCTGACCGCCGCGCGGGTTTCATCGGTATTCCATTCCCAGATACCGAGCTGCGTGTAGCTGACCCCGACGATCTGTCCCGCACCATGCCCGATGGTGAAGCTGGCGAGCTGCTAGTTCGTGGCCCGCAGGTCTTCGACGGTTACATCAACATCCCAGACGAAGATCAACCGTTCTTCGAGGATTGGTTCTGCACTGGGGACATGGCCGTGATGGAGGAAGACGGTTTCATCCGAATCGTCTCGCGTATCAAGGAAATGATCATCACCGGCGGGTTCAACATTTACCCTGCTGAGGTGGAGGAATTCCTCGAGGAGCACGAGCAGATCCAAAAGGCCGGTGTGGTCGGTTTGCCACTCGACGATGGCTCGGAAGAGGTCGTTGCTGCGGTAGTTCTGGCCCCTGGGGTTCAGGAATCTGATTTCGACGCCGACAAGGTCCGCGAATGGGCCCGTGAAGGACTCACGCGATACAAGGTGCCACGTCGCTACTTTGTCATTGACGAAATGCCAGCCGACTTGATCGGTAAGATCCGTCGCCGCGAGGTGAAGGATCTGGTGCTGGAGATTGAGGGCAAGAAGTAGATAGCCCAGAGAAGCTATCCGGGACGTACCTAGGCCTTGCCCGTACGCTCCCGGTGAGCGCACCCTGGCCAACAGCAAGGGCGCCGCATGCCTTCTTCTAGTTCCTCCCGGGTTCGGCGAATACGCCGAGCTCGGGTTTCCGCTTTCTTGGCGCTGGTTACCCAGCAGATGAATTCATTGCGGCCCAGTGGGGTAAGGCTCTGCCACAACTCGAGCGTAGCGGGTTCGGCCCGCAAGGCTTCCCCGAGGTCAGCGGGCAAAGCGTGCACAACGCCACCGGCCACACCTTCCCAGTCCACGACAGCCGGTGGGGTTAAAAAGTCGGTCATGTTGGTTCTCCGATTCTTCTTGGATCTGGTCTCGCACGTAGTGCTCATTCTACCGTGGCGGGCCACGTCAGATGGTTGCTCCGGGCCACGTCAGATGGTTGCTCCCAGCCACGTCAGATGGTTGCTCCCAGCCAAATCGGCTCAGGTTCGAGCTCTACTCCAAAAGCCTCCCACACCCCATTGCGCACAGCGCGGGCCAGTTTGACAATATCCGCGCTGGTGGCCCCGCCACGATTAGTGAGGGCCAGAGTGTGTTTGGTGGATAGCGAGGCCACGGTATTACCCTCCACGTGCCATCCTTTCGAAAACCCCGCGCGTTCGATCAGCCATGCGGCGGAGAACTTGTAACGCTCGACAGGATTCTCCTCGGGGCTCCTTTCGGGGCTCTCCTCGAGACTCTCGGATGAAGTCGGAGCACAAAGGCTGCGTGTAGTTGTCCTACCCTTATCCGCATTATCCCCAACCGCACTGCGCCCCGCGGAATAAACGGGCATGGAATCGGCTTCCTCGTCGCCACATCGCTGCCGGACCGCGGCAATAACCGCATCCCGGGCTGCCTCGCCTTCCACGATGGGGTTGGTGAAAAACGATCCTGCAGACCACGTGTCGTGATCTTCCGGATCTAAAACCATGCCCTTACCTGCGCGCAGCTGCAGCACCGCCTCGCGCACCTCGGCGACTGGACGCCGTGCATCGGCGGTGGCCTCCTCCGCAGTCACGCCCACACGGCGAGCAAGCTCTCCGAAACGCAGCGCGGTTGACAAGCCATCCGTACGCAGCTGGAACTCCACGGCGGTGACCACTCCACGGTTAGTGAATTTCAGATTGGAATAGCGATACGCCAGGTCTAAGTCCTCCGGCTGCACCCACTCCCACGTCTTTGCCTCGCGGTCGTATAGCTGCACCCGCTTGAGAACCTGCGAGACTTCAGCACCATAAGCCCCGACATTCTGAACCGGCGTAGCACCCACCGAACCGGGAATGCCACTAAGGCACTCCAACCCGCCCAGTCCGGCAGCAACGGTCGCTGCTACTAACTGGTCCCACTCCACACCGGCGTACGCCCGGACAAGCCCAGTGGATTTGTCCATGGCAACATGGCCCTCGGTAACGTTGTGGCCCTCGGTAACGCTGTGGCCCTCGGCAGCACCGTGATTCCAAACGGCAGCGTGGGAACCGTTTTCAACAGAATCCGGGGTTGTAGCCCAAACAACGACTAGCTCGGAAACCTGCGGACCATCCCCCACCACCAGGTTCGATCCCCCACCCACGACAATAAGCGGAGTGCGGGTGGCGTCGAGTTCAGAAACCACCCAACGTAAAGCCTCGGGCGAGAGGCATTTGATAACGCCAGCGGGCCGACCACCGATGCGAAGGGTCGTGAGCTCGGCAAATGTAGTGTCTACCGTCTCAATGTCAGCAGATTGTGCACGGGCCACGAGGTCTTTAGCGATGGTCTTTGGCTCAGTATCCGTATTCGTCACCCTTATAAAGGTAGTCTGTTGTCATGACTACTCACAGTGAGAACACTGCAACTATCAATGCACCAATTGAAAAGGTCTACGAGGCCCTGTCCTCGAAGGCGTACTGGGACTACGAAGCCGAGAAGATCGGCGACGAACCTGGCGAAGTAAATTCCTTCACCCCCGACCCAATCGAGGTCGTACTGTTTGAGCTGCTTCCAAAGGCCGCTCTGCCAGAGGCCGTACGCGCCATGGTTTCCCAGGACCTGAAGCTGAAGCGCGAAGTGAAGTTCGGCCCACTTGCCGAGGAAACCACCACAGGCGAGGTGCACGCAGAGATCAAGGGTGCTCCCGTTACCTTCGATTCCGAGGTCAAGCTGACCGGCGCAGGCGAAACTACCACCCTGAACGCAGATTCCACCGTAGATGTGAAAATCCCCATGATGGGTGCCGTTCTGGAGCCCAAGGTTGCCGAGTGGTTGGAAGATTTCCTGACCCGCGAGGCCGGCCTGCTCGAAGCTTGGATTAACGAGAACCTGTAAATCTAAATCTTCAATGGGAACTTCCCTAACCATGTGGAGAAATCCACCTGTTTAGGGAAAACTAGTTTGGGTGAATACACCGCAACAGCCTTACTCAAACCCACAGCCGTCGTGGGGTGGGCAACCCACACAGAACGCGCAGTCCTCGTGGAACGCGCAGTCCCAACCCCAGAAGAAGTCCAAGAAGGGCCTAACAATCCTTCTGAGCATCTTGGTAGTTCTTCTGCTCCTCATCGCCCTAGCAGAATTCGGCCTACGCGCTTACGTCAAGGGGCAAATCGTAGATGGCGTGAAGCAGCAAGCGGCACAGTCCAACACCGCTATTACCAGCGACCCGAAGGTCAGCTTTGGATCCAGTTCTCTTCTGCTCGGAGCACTGGGAGGCAACATTAAGCAGGTGGACATCACAATCCCCTCCAGTCTCAAGATCTCTCATCCAAACGGTGATCAGGGCACACCGCAGGTCGATGGCAACCCAGAAGTGCACATCCTTGCCAAGGGAATCAAGGGCAAATCTGAATCGGATATGCGTGCAAGCGATCTGACCATGCAATCCGAGATTCCTACCGAATTGATGCTGGCCCAAGCTCAGAAAAACCAATCGCAAAGCTCGTCGGGTTCCAACAACGCCCTAGCAGGTATGTTCACGCTCACCGGCATTAAGACCGATCCGGAGTCCGGAGTACTGGACTTCGAGATCGGCGGCGGCCTAGCGAAACTCTCGATGAAACCCAAGGCGGAAAATGGCAATCTGGCCATGGACGTTGAAGGTGGAAAAGTGCTGGGGTTCGACTTGCCCGAAACGATTGTTAACTCGATTCGTGACTCCCTCACCAAGCAATCCCAAGGAGGCATGATTGAAGGCATGGACGTCACGGACGTCAAGGTCACCGAGCGCGGTATGGAATTACACATGCACGGTACAGATGTCGACCTGGCCAAGGTCGGAGGCCAGGGTGCGACAACGGATCAAGGTGGCGGCGATCAGGGTGGCAGCAGTGGCAGCGACAGCAACCAAGACGAAAACCCCGTTCAACCAGATCGCCCGTACGGCTCTAGCGGTGAGGGCTACGGTTCCAGCCGGGCTGCTTAAGCACCCTCGAGGATAGCCGGCGCAGCCGAGACCCCCAAGCGGGTAGCTCCCGCTGCGATCATGGCAATAGCGCTATCCCAGTCGCGAATTCCGCCCGAAGCCTTCAACCCAACCAATCCTTGGGCTTGCATGACCTCATCGGGCATCCCTAACGGAGCTTGGCATTTCATAGCCTGAAGTTCCTGGGCCATGATCTTCACAGCCTCCACGGTGGCGCCACCCGCAGGGTGGAACCCCGTGGAGGTTTTAACGTAGTCAGCGCCAGCGTTGACCGCCGCTCGCACCGCCACGCGCAATTGTTGCTCCGTAAGCGCAGCACTCTCCAGAATCACCTTGAGCACGACCGGCCGCGGGATCGCCTCGCGTATAGTCATCAGCTCACTCAGCAGCGCGTTCGAATCCTCGGCGATGGCTGCCGCCACATCAATGACAACGTCCACCTCGTCAGCACCACACTGCACCGCTAGGCGCGCCTCGGTGGCTTTAATCAAGCTAGCGTGCTTCCCGCTGGGGAAACCCGCTACGGTTGCGATACGAAGGGGAGCCGCATCGCCCTCAGCCCCCGCACGCCCTGCGAGAGGCAGCATCGACGGGGACACACAGACGGCCTTGCACTTCAGGCGCGTGGCGGCGTCGATAAGAGAAGCAACATCGTGGCGCGTAGCCTCCGGCTTTAACAGCGTGTAATCCAGAAGCCCAGCGACAAAGTCCCGAGTGAGATTGGATGTGTCGATCACCACGAACCACCCGCATTGCCCAAGGCATCGTTCACACCCGGGCGCACGTCCTGCCAGTAAATGCCCACAATGACCGCGGCGATGATCCACAGCATGTCGAAATTGACGAATAGCGCAAGCACGGACAAAGCCGTGGCGCCACCCATGAGCATCAACCAGTTCTGCTTCTGGCGGTCAATGACCGTGAAAGCATCTTCGCGCGTGCCGACTGCAGTGACCAGCCCGACGATCGAAAGAATCAACACAATCGCAATGATGACCAAGTAGATCCATCGGATGCCTGCTGCTATTGCCCAAATCGCCGTCATGACGGTTATGATACCGCGAAGATCAACTCAGTCAGAGTGTAAATCGCCAGTCCGGCCAAAGCGCCCACGACAGTGCCGTTAACGCGAATGAACTGCAGGTCCTTACCCACCATCAATTCGATGCGGTCGGAAGCCTCTTCCGCGTCCCACCGTTCCACGGTTTCACCAATAACACCCGTGACCTTATCCACGTGGTTTTCCGCCACATAGCTGGCTACGCGCACGATCCCGTCCTCCAGGCGGGCGGCCCATTCAGGATCGCTGCGCAGCTTATCGGCGGCCTCACGCAGCCATTCGGCAATCTTGACCCGCAGCACGGAGTGCTCGTCGCGGGCCATGTCCGTCAGCGTAACCCGCGCGCCTTCCCAGAGCTTCCCCGGAAGCGCCTGCACTGGTCCGGACGTCATGACTTCGCTCTTGAACTTCTCTATTCGTTCGATCATCTTCGGATCGTGCTGTAGGTCTTTCGCCAACGTGGCAATGAATTTCCGCAGCTCCCGGCGGGCATCGTGGTCCGGGTTGTGGCGCACATCGTGCGTGAAAGCGACCAGCTCCGTGTACACCTTCGACCCCACCAGGTCTCGAATGAACCGCGGTGCCCAGGTGGGGGTGCGCTCGTCGATGAGGCGCACCACAAAATCCTCACTGTTGCGCGCACGATCGTCCATCCATACCACCACGGCGTCGACGATGGGCTCAGTCCGGCCCTCTTCGATCAGCTGCTCCAGCCCTCGGCCCAGCGGTGGCGCCCACATCGGCTCGTTGAGCTTGTCCACCACCACCGCCCGCAGCACGTGCTCGGCCATCGCCGGATCGATGTCATTGACCGCCCGATCCACCACATGGCAAATCTGTTCACTGGCGCGTTCCGCGTTGTTCCCGGCCAGCAACTGATCGCTGATCAGCTTGGGGATCTTGGCTTTGCGCAACTGTTCAGTAATCGCAGCGGAGTTGAAGAAGTTCTCCCCCACGAACTCGCTGAGCTGGTGACCCACCTGGTCTTTCTTGCGCTTAATGATCGCCGTATGCGGGATAGGGATTCCCAGCGGGTGGCGGAACAGCGCCGTCACCGCGAACCAATCCGCCAAGGCGCCGACCATTCCCGCCTCAGATGCCGCTCGCACATACCCAATCCATCGCCCCGGGTTGCCTTGGTATTCCATCCAGCGCATCAGCACGTAAACCAAGGTCGCGAGGACCAGTAGCCCCGTCGCAATTGCTTTGTGCTTGCGTAGGTCCGCACGCCGTTCCGCTTCGGCCTCGGGGCTTGGCCCTGGCACCGGTAGTCCGTTTATCTGGTCCGACGCCACGCTATCCCCATTTTCATTCACCACAGTCACCCGCCCCATTATTCCATTGGGATGCCCCGTAGTGATACCGGCGACGGAAAATAACCCGTAGGTCGGACGAGGAGGATGGGCAGGAGCGCAAACAAGCAAAGGCACCGTGTGCCTACGTGAGGCCACGGTGCCTTTGTGGAGGTGCCAGTCTACAGCGCTATGGCAGCGCCACTGGCGAGCTGTGAATCAAACGTTATCCGTCTAACGGGGCTTGCCCTAGTGGATACGCCCGGAGCGCTTGACGTACTCGCGATAGTTCTTCCGGCCGACGTGGACCAAGAAGAAACCACCGAACAGGAAGAACGCAGCCAAGATAGCCGCACCGATGGTGAGGGTCGTGGCGTTCTCCTGAACTCCATTAACCATATTGGCGAGACCAAATACCAACGCTCCGAGGAATGCCAGGGAGGTCAGGATGAAGCCCATACCCACCCATGTTGCGGTACGCAGCAGGGAGGAGTGTGGCGCTTCGAAGCTCACAGGAACGTAATCGTCCGCGTAGTGCTTCTCCATGTAGAGCTCAGCTGGGATAGCCATCGTCTATTCCTACTTTCCTTCAGAATTCTTTAATCAGTGACTAGCTTAGTCGTCCTTACCGCGGAAAGAAGCACGTGCGCGCTCCTTTGTGACCGCGGACACAGCCGTCAGGGGGATGCCCGCAGGGCAGACGTCAGCACACTCGCCGAACAGGGAGCAGTGGCCAAAGTTGGTTTCTAGCTCATCGATCATCTTGCGCGCACGGCGCCCACGCTCCTGGCGCCCCATTGGGGACAGAGTGAGGTGAACCAGCTTCGCACCGGTAAACAGGTGCGCAGCACCGTTGGGGCACGCAGCCACACAAGCACCACAGCCGATGCAGGCTGCGTGGTCGAGGGCCTTTTCGGCGTCGGAGTGGTTAACAGCCAGGGAGTCGGCATCTGGAGCGGTGCCTGCCATGACGGAGACGAAGCCACCCTTTTCCATAACGCGATCCAGCGCGGAACGGTCAACGACCATGTCCTTGATTACTGGGTACGCGGCGGAGCGCAGTGGCTCCAGCTTGAGCGTGTCGCCGTCGCTGAAGGAGAACAGGCGCTGCTGACAAGCTGGCTTGTTCTTGTCGGGGCCGTGTGGGCGACCGTTGACCAGGAGGCCACAGGTACCACAGATACCTTCACGGCAGTCAGAGGCGAATGCGAATGGCTCCTTGCCAGCCTCGACATAAGAGTTGTTGACGTGGTCGAGCAGCTCCAAGATGGACATCTGCTCTACGGCGTCGTCGACATCGACAGACTCGAAGTGGCCTTCAGCACTCGGGCCCGCCTGACGCCAGATTTCAAGATGCAGTTTCATTACTTGTAATTCCTTGTCATCAGCGGGATGCGGTCGAAGAACAGCGGCTCAGAGTGGCGAATGAACTTGTTTTCGCCATCTGGCTGCCAAGCGGAAACGAAGCACCAATTGTCGTCATCACGCTGGGCCTCGCCGTCCTCGGATAGGTGGTCATCACGGTAGTGCGCACCACAGGACTCGTCGCGGTCAAGTGCATCTACGCACATGAGCTCGCCTAGATCCAGGTAGTCAGCTACGCGAGTTGCGTACTCCAGAACCTGGTTCATTTCGCCGGAATTACCCGGAATGTGGACGTTAGCCCAGAAGTCAGCGCGCAGGGCGCGAATGTCCTCGATGCCCTTCTTCATGTCCTCGACATTGCGGGACACGCCACAGGAGAAGTAGAGGATTTCACCCAACTTGCGGTGGTAGTACTCCGGACCGTGTGGATCAGTACCGCGGATGCTCATGATGCGCTCGATCCGACCCTTAGCACGGTCCAAAGCAGCCTTAGCTGCTGGGGACTCCGCATCAGGAACTGGCTCGCCCAGCAGTGGAGCCAGGTAGTTCGGGATGGTGAACGGCAGGGTGAACCAGCCTTCCACGGAGGAGGACAGCAGGGAGTTAGCACCCAAGCGGTTAGCACCGTGGTACATCCAGGAAGCCTCACCGGAGCAGAAAAGGCCTTCGATTGAGGTCATCTCATTGAAGTCTGCCCACAGGCCACCCATCGTGTAGTGGCAGGTTGGGGCAATACGCATCGGGGTCTCGTACGCGGACTCACCGATTGCCTCTTCGTACATCTGAATCAGGTTGGAGTAGCGCTCACGAATCGTGTCCTTGCCTAAGCGCTGGATTGCATCACCCAAGTCGAGGTACACGGAGTTCTTCATTGGGCCTACGCCATAACCCGCGTTGATCTGCTGCGCGTTTGCACGAGATGCAATATCGCGAGGCACGAGGTTACCAAACGCTGGGTAGCGACGCTCCAGGAAGTAGTCGCGCTCTTCCTCTGGGATGTCGTTTGGCTTGCGCTCGTCGCCCTTCTTCTTCGGAGTCCAAATACGACCATCGTTGCGGAGGGATTCCGACATCAGGATGGTCTTGGACTGCCAGGTGGAGTTCACTGGCAGACCTGTTGGGTGGAACTGCACGAAGGATGGGTTCGCCAGGTAAGCACCCAGCTCGTAGGCGCGCATGATGGCGGAAGCGTTGGAGTTCTTCGCCAGCGTTGACATGTGGTACACGTTGCCGTAACCACCGGTGGCCAGAACGGTTGCGTGGCCAGTGTGAGCGGTGAGCTCGCCGGTGATCAGGTTGCGCATGATCACACCCTCACACTTGTTGTTCTCAACAATGAGGTCAACGAGGTCGCTGTGGGTGAAGATCTCCACATGGCCAGCACCGATCTGACGGTACAGAGCCGAAGTGGTGGCCAGCTGCAACTGCTGACCAGTTTGACCACGGGTGTAGTACGTGCGGGACACCTGCACGCCACCGAAGGAACGGGTAGCCAGGGTACCGCCGTACTCACGGGAAAACGGTGCGCCGATGGCATTCATGTGGTCGATGACCTTGGGAGACTCCATAGCCAATCGCCAGCAGTCATTCTCGCGGCAGCGGTAGTCGCCACCCTTGACCGTGTCCTTGGTGTGCAAGTAGGTGGAATCGTTATCCAGCTTCTTACCACGGGAGGAGTTCACACCACCCTGCGCAGCGATCGAGTGCGCACGGCGTGGGGAATCGTGATAGGTGAAAACCTTAACGTCGTAGCCCAGCTCGCCCAGCGCGGCTGCTGCGGCACCACCGGCCAAGCCGGTGCCGACGATGAGAATGCGGAACTTGGAGCGGTTCAGCGGCGAAACCATGCCGAAGTGCTCCTTGGCGTACTGCCATTGCTTGTCCTGGCTGACAGCGTGAGGAGCATTGTCCTTGAGGACCTTACCTACACTCACACCAGCTACGGAGGACTCGGGAGCAGAGAATGCCGCCACTGCCTCGTCGTAGTTGAAGTCCGCGGTCTGATTGTGCGGGTGGTTAATTACTTCGCTCATGAAAGTTTCTTCTCCTTACAGACTCGCGCTAATTAATGCCCAGGCATGGGGACGAACGGAGCCTGATCAACCAAACCGAACATGACCGCCAATGGGATAGAGATGTTGCCGATCATGATGATTGCGGGCAGCAGGTAGGAAACCCACAACATGACCTGGCGCCAGCGATGCCCAGTGATACCCAAATCCGAAGATGCAGTCCAGATACCGTGGGACAGGTGCAGGAACAGGATGACCATCGCCAAAATATAGAAGATGGCAACCACAGGACGCTCGAAGGATGCGACCAAGTTCTGGTAAGCCGCATGAGAGCCATCCACCGCACCTTGGAAGTCACCGGACGCCGCAGGCTTCACACCCAAGGTTAGGTCCAGGATGTGGAAGATGATAAACAGCAGCAAGATCAGGCCCGTTACCGGCATCGTGCGCGCGGTGAACGTATTGAAGCTGCTCACCATGTTCTTGCGCTTGAAGCGGCCACGGGACTGGTGAGAACGCGAGGTCAGCGCGAACGCGAACCAAACGTGCAGCACCAGGGAGACCAGCAGCACGATACGAGCAATCCAGAGGAACAACTCGTGTGGCAAGAGTGGGTGACCGAATTCACGCAGGAAATCGGCGTAAGTATTAAAGGATTCGGCCCCCATGTAAACCTTCAGGTTTCCGAGCATGTGGACCAAGACGAAGAGAGCAAAGATGACGCCAGTCACGGCCATCGTCAGCTTCATCGCCCAAGTTGGGACCCCTGCTTTCTCGCGCAGAGGCTTCGTCGTTATCTTTCCGTGGACGATTGCGTCCCGGTCGTCATATTTAACAGTCATGGCACCTCCAGTGTCATGAATACTGTAAATCTGAACCCCCCTTAACGACTACTTTGCGGTAATTCACAGGCCCCGACCTCCCCCGTTATGGGGGCAGGTTATCGGGGGCTGGAACTTTTCAGGGGGAATATTTCTACCCCTCCGGTTGCTACCCCGGTTGCTCCGCACTCACTTCACTGCGCTCGTTTGAATCTTTAAGACCGTTCCCGGCAAAACCGGGCACGGCGATTTGAGCACGGGCATCTTCGTGGTTCGCGCGGCGGTGAGCGCGCGCATGATCGCCCCATGCTTCCCGATCTGATTCATCGGTGAGAAGCGTATCCCCCTTCACAATGACGGGTTCCCGACCGACGATGACCTCCTCACCCATGACCCACAGTGGACCGATCTTATGATCTCCATCAACCACAGCGAGTTCTACTTCGTCTTCGCGCACAGTGACTTGAATTTGCTGGCCGTGGAGCGTGATTTGGTAGGTGAGATACTCCCACTCCTCCGGCAGGCGGGGGCTGATGGAGAACTGGCCATAGTAATCACGCAACCCACCAAATCCGAATGTCAAGGCCGTCCACACTCCACCACACGAGGCAATGTGCACACCGTCAGATGTGTTGTGATGCATGTCGGCAAGATCCACGAACAAACCCCGCTGAAAGAAGTGGTCAGCAGTGTCCTTCAAACCCAGTTCCGCAGCCACGATGGATTGCACAACAGCGCTCAGGGTGGAATCACCCGTAGTTAAACGGTCATAGTATTCGTAATTGGCGCGCTTGATGTCACTGGGGAAGGCCTGCCCTTGGAGGAACAGCGCCAGCACCACATCGGCCTGCTTCACTACTTGGTATCGGTAGATCGTCAGCGGGTGGTAGTGCAGCAGAAGCGGACGCTTGGGCTCACCGTTGGGGTCGTCCAAGTTCCATACTTCGCGCAGCAGGAAGGAATCATCCTGCGGGTTAACCCCTAATTCCTCGTTGAACGGGATGAGCATTTCTTCGGCCGCCCGCTCCCACAGCGCAATCTCGTCATCCGAGAGGTCCTCGTCTGCCATCAGCGCCTTGTATTCCTTCGGGCGCTCCTCAGCCATCTGTCGCAACACACCGGCAGCGACACGTAAGTTATAGCGCGCCATCACGTTGGTGTACAGGTTGTTGTTCACCACGGTGGTGTATTCATCGGGCCCAGTCACCGAGTGAATCTCGAATCGTTTGCTGCCACTGTTGAAGAACCCGATGGAGATCCAGAATCGGGCCGTCCCCACCAAAATGTGCACACCTTGTTCCAGCAGGAAGTCCACGTCACCGGTTGCGTAAACGTACTTCATCAAGGCAAAAGCGATATCAGCATCGATGTGATACTGCGCGGTGCCGGCAGCATAGTACGCGGACGATTCTTGGCCATTGATGGTTCGCCACGGGAACAGCACACCATCGTGGGACAATTCCAACGCGCGTTGCTTGGCCGCGGGCAGCATGTCGCAACGGAACCGCAGCGCATTACGCGCAAACGTGGGGTTGGTATAGGACAGGAACGGAAGAACGTAAATCTCGGTATCCCAGAAATAGTGCCCACCGTAACCACTGCCGGTCATTCCCTTGGCAGGCACACCGCTGGTCTCTGCACGCGCAGAGGCCTGAATCAGTTGGAAAATGTTCCAACGCACCGCCTGCTGCAGCTCCGGTTGACCACCGATTTTCACATCGGAGCGATCCCAGAAGCGATCCAGCCATTCGCGCTGGTTGAGCACTAGGTTCTCAAACCCCACGGACTTCGCGCGGTTGATCGTGCGCGCGCAGCGGAACGCCAGCTCCTCGGGGGACACATGGCGCGAGGAGTGGTAGGAAACAAACTTCTCCAACCGCAGTTTCATTCCCTTGCGACCATTGATGTGATAAGTCACACGGGCCACGTCCTCCTTCACCTCAGTCGTGATCTCCACACCGGTGCCTAGCCCCGCACCGGCATCCACGTCGCTGGTTTCCTCCGCTGGGCTCTGTACATCCAGCTCATGGTCCATGGAGGCCGCCAGGGTCATCCCGGAGTGGTTCACTTGATAACCCAACGTCGCACGTTCTGGCTCGGAGGACATCTGATACTTCGGCAACAACACGCGCTCTTGGAACTGCTCCCCACGTCGCGGATCAAATTCCGCTTCATCGAACTTGACGTTGCTGTCGGGGAATTCATCCTCCCCGTCTTGGCGGTTGAGTAGCTGAGAACTAATCACCACGGCCGCATCGTCATCCAGCAGCTCCACTTCCAGCGACATGATTGCCAAGTGGCGCTCCTGGAAGCTCACCATACGCTCACTGGTCACGCGAATGTGCTTTCCACCGGGCGTGCGCCATACCAACTCGCGGCGGAGCACGCCTTCACGGAAATCGAGGCTGCGCTTGTATTCCGTGACTTCGGCATTCCCCAATCGGAATGGCTCGTCGTCAATGTAGAGGCGCATTGCCTTGGCATCGGGGACGGAGATAATGCCTTGCCCGTGGCGTGCCAGACCGTATGCGTTCTCGGCGTGCTGGATATCCCATGTCTCGTGCACACCATTTATGAACGTGCCGTGGTGGGCTGAATCGCGCCCTTCATCGGGATTGCCGCGTAAGCCCATGTACCCGTTGGACAGGGCGAACAGGGTCTCGGCAACCCCCAAGTCCATGCGGTTCGGGTGGGTCTCGATCCACGCCCATTCATCAACTGGGTTGTTCTCGCGGTCGATCTTCTTCCGGGGCTCTACTTTGTAGTGCTTCCAGTCCAGACGGAAGTCTTTAGCCGCCAGATCCTCCCCATCAATGGGTCGCCGAGGACCAATGTTGGTTTTCGTTCGCTGCGAAGCGAGAAACTCCTGAAGTTGCTGCTGGTCCTTCTTCTCACCCATTGCGTATTGCTCCCGTTGTATTGGTCTCTCGTTGCCCGAATGATTTTAACGTGGCAGCAGATCCGCCAGGTCGGCAACTACCACATCTGCGCCCGCTGCCGTGAGTGCTTCCTCACCTGCGCCTCGATCCACACCGAGCACGAGGCCGAAGTTTCCCGCGCGACCGGATTGCACACCACTCGTCGCGTCCTCCACGACAACTGCGTTTTCCGCCTCTGTTTCCAGTAGCTCGGCGCCTCGCAGGTAGGTATCCGGCGCTGGCTTGCCTTTTAAGCCTTCGTCCGACGCCACATTCCCATCGACCACAATCTCGAATCGGTCCAAGAGCCCCGCGGATTCGAGCACCTGCTTGGCGTTTTTGGAGGAACTGACGATTCCGATCCGTGGCACGGGCTGCCCATCAGCTTCCGCAGCAGCGAGAGCATCCAACAACTCGACCGATCCTGGGTACGGTTCCACGCCCTCTTCCACGAGCTGAAGGAAGTCCTCGTTTTTCCGCCTGCCGAGGCCGTGAATGGAATCGACCGTGGCGGCGTCGTCCACCTGTCCCTCGGGCACCGAAATACCGCGACTGGCCAACAATGCAGCGACCCCTTCGTCACGGCGGCGACCATCGAGGTAGTCGAAATAATCTTGTTCCGTATAAGCCTCAGCCCCACGCTCGTTAAGGAATGCCGAGAACATGCGGCGCCACGCCTGACGGTGCAATTCAGCGGTCGGGGTGATAACTCCGTCGAGGTCAAAGAGGATTGCTTGGTAGTCGAACAGGGGCCGTGGATTGTTGGTCATGCAGCGTCCTTTCATTGGATTTCCATCGTAGTCGGAGCGGACGACATCAGCCGATCAAGGAAAAACCCCACCGCTTCTTCCGCGGAAGAAACAATGGGGTTTAACGGCTATGCCGGTTTCAGACTATGTCTTAAACAATGCCGTTCTTAGCCTTGAACTCGCGACGGCGAGCGTGCAAGATCGGCTCGGTGTAACCGGAAGGCTGCTCCTGGCCCTTGAGGATCAGGTCCTTAGCGGCCTGGAACGCGACGGAGGCATCGTAGTCTGCCGCCATATCGCGGTAAGCCTCGTCACCAGCGTTCTGCGCGTCAACCTTCTTTGCCATCCGCTGCAGGGACTCGATGACCTGCTCTTCACTGATAACATCGTGCTTCAGCCAGTTAGCCAGCAGCTGGGAAGAAATACGCAGCGTAGCGCGGTCCTCCATCAGGTCAATGTCGTGGATGTCCGGAACCTTGGAGCAACCCACGCCCTGCTCGACCCAGCGAACCACGTAACCCAAGATGGACTGGCAGTTGTTGTCCAGCTCTTCCTTGATCTCAGCCTCACTCCAGTTGGCGTTGCCTTCACCCTTGGCCGCGCCAGCAACAGGGATGGTCAGCAGGTCACCCTGAGTATCGCGGCGACCTTCCGTGCGCAGCTTCTCCTGTACCTGGAAGACGTCGACCTCGTGGTAGTGCGTAGCGTGCAGCGTAGCGCCCGTCGGGGAAGGAACCCATGCGGTGGACGCGCCGGCCTTTGGCTGGCCGATCTTCTGCTCCAGCATCTCGGCCATCAGCTCAGTCATGGCCCACATGCCCTTACCGATCTGAGCCTTGCCCGGCAGGCCGTGTTCCAGACCAGCATCGACATTCTTATCCTCGTACGCGAGCATCCACTTAGACTGCTTCATCTCACCCTTGCGGATCATTGGACCGGCCACCATGGAGGTATGGATCTCATCACCGGTGCGGTCCAGGAAGCCCGTGTTAATGAAGGCCAGGCGGTCCTTCACTGCGGCGATGCAGGCATCTAGGTTGGCGGAAGTGCGGCGCTCTTCATCCATGACGCCGACCTTCAGCGTGTAACGCTCCAGACCCAGCAGGTCCTCGATCGCAGCGAACAGGTCGTTGGTGTATGCAACCTCTTCTGGGCCGTGTTGCTTTGGCTTCACGATATAGATGGAGCCGGTGCGGGAATTTCCGCGCTCGTTGTCCTTATCCAGACCTGGGATCGCACATGCCGAGGTGATGACACCGTCCATGATGCCCTCGAAGATTTCCTCGCCATTCTGATCCAGGATGGCCGGGTTTTGCATGAGGTGGCCCACGTTACGAACAAACAGCAGGGAGCGACCGTGCAGGCGCAGGGTGGAGCCGTCACGAGCGGTGTACTCGCGGTCTGGGTTCATACGACGGGTGAAAGTCTTGTCGCCCTTGGTGACCTCTTCGGATAGTTCACCGGTGTTCAGGCCGAACCAGTTGCGGTAGCCGAGGGTCTTGTCCGCAGCATCAACCGCAGCCACAGAATCCTCGAAGTCCATAATCGTGGAAACAGCTGACTCGAGAACGATGTCCTTCACACCAGCCTTGTCGGTGGAACCGACTGGGGATTCTGGGTCGATCTGAATGTCGATGTACAGGCCGTTGTTGCGCAACAGGATGGAGGTTGGGTTGGCCTCGTCGCCGGCGTAACCCGCGTACACATCTGGCTCGCGAAGGTGAACTTCCTGACCATCGATCTCCGCGGTGAACTGGCCGGTTGCTACAGAGTACTTAGTGACGTCCTTGTGAGAGCCGGATTCCAGTGGCACAGCGCGGTCAAGGAAATCGCGGGACCAAGCGATGACCTTGTCGCCGCGGACCTTGTTGTAGCCACCCTTGCCCTTTTCAGCGCCACCCTCTTCTGAAATGGCGTTGGTTCCATAGAGGGCGTCGTACAAAGAACCCCAGCGAGCGTTGGCAGCGTTAATAGCGAAACGAGCATTGAGAACTGGAACCACCAGCTGCGGGCCCGCGGTCTCGGCGATCTCGGTATCGATGTTCTGGGTGTTGATCTTGAAATCAGCAGGAGCGTCTACGAGGTAGCCGATTTCTTTAAGGAAGGCGGTGTACTCTTCGGGGTTCTGCTCGCCAGCGTGGCTGGAGTACCACTGGTCCAACTTCTCCTGCAGCTCATCGCGCTTGGCTAGAAGTTCACGGTTGCGAGGGGTGAATTCTTCAACGATTTTGCCGAAGCCATCCCAGAACTTGCTCTGGTCTTCGGCGGAATCCTTACCGACCCGTGGCAGAACCTCACCGTTGACAAAGTCGTAGAGAGTCTTGGCAACCTGCAGTCCGCCTGCAGAGATGCGTTCTGTCTTCTGGTCAATGGTCATAGCGACTCCTTAGTGATCAGTGATCATTGTCGAATCTTTCCGCGCCGAAAACCGAGTTCGGTCTAACGCTCCCAGTCCAGCGTGACAAGATTCTTATAGTTTCGTCTCCACCCTAGGTGACTTTCATCACGTGTGACTGGAATTGGAACGCAGACGACATTTTTGCCACCCCCACCACGGGGACAAAACGGGCACGGGGCAATACTGATCCAAATATGTCTCAACTTAGACAGATATGCCCTGCCACACGCATTACACCAGTAAGAGACCTACATCACGCCGCTGTCGGACCAGAATGGACCTTTAGGAGGTTCGTAAAAAATTCACAAACTTCACAAAATTTACCCACACCCCCACACACAAATAACGCGGGAAACTGCATTGACGGGCACTTTTGCATTGGTATTGTGGTAACCAGCGACAGAGGCTTCAAGGGTTTGCAAGAGCTTACCGGTGCTTCCGCCTGATGTGCTTCACACCACACGATCGGCTGCACTACCGCCTCCGTGTCGTCACCCCCACCCAGTTCCGTACTGGGTTTATCCCGGCAGCACGCTGGGATGCGCCAGCCACCACGGCTAGGTGCACGAGACACGAACTCCTCCATTGAAGAAGGAAGTGAAGATTTACATGTCTAACGTCGGCAAGGCACGTACCGCTGCAGAAATCCAGAAGGATTGGGACGAGAACCCACGCTGGGCGAACGTTGAGCGCGATTACACCGCAGAGCAGGTTGCTCAGCTGCAGGGCACCGTAGTCGAGGAGCACACCCTCGCACGCCGTGGCGCTGAAATCCTATGGGACGCCGTTAACAAGGGCGACGATTCCTACATCAACGCACTGGGCGCACTGACCGGTAACCAGGCTGTTCAGCAGGTCCGCGCAGGCCTGAAGGCTGTTTACCTGTCCGGTTGGCAGGTTGCGGGTGACGCAAACCTCTCCGGTCACACCTACCCAGACCAGTCCCTGTACCCAGCAAACTCCGTGCCACAGGTTGTGCAGCGCATCAACAACGCTCTCCTGCGTGCAGACGAGATCGCTCGCGTTGAGGGCGACACCTCCGTTGACAACTGGTTGGTTCCAATCGTTGCTGACGGTGAGGCCGGCTTCGGTGGCGCACTGAACGTTTACGAGCTACAGAAGGCCATGATCAAGGCTGGCGCCGCTGGTACCCACTGGGAGGACCAGCTCGCTTCCGAGAAGAAGTGTGGCCACCTGGGCGGCAAGGTTCTGATCCCAACCCAGCAGCACGTTCGTACCCTGAACTCCGCACGTCTGGCTGCTGACGTTGCTAACACCCCAACCCTGGTTGTTGCACGTACTGACGCTGAGGCCGCTACCCTGCTGACCTCTGACGTTGACGATCGCGACAAGCCATTCCTGACCGGTGGCCGCACCGCTGAGGGCTTCTACAACGTTCAGAACGGCATCGAGCCTTGCATCGCCCGCGCGAAGGCATACGCTCCATACGCTGACCTGATCTGGATGGAGACCGGTACCCCAGACCTCGAGCTCGCTAAGAAGTTCGCTGAGGCTGTTCGCTCCGAGTACCCAGACCAGCTGCTGGCCTACAACTGCTCCCCATCCTTCAACTGGTCTGCTCACCTGGACGACGACACCATCGCGAAGTTCCAGAACGAGCTCGGCGCAATGGGCTTCAAGTTCCAGTTCATCACCCTGGCTGGCTTCCACGCCCTCAACTACTCCATGTTCGACCTGGCTTACGGCTACGCCCGCAACCAGATGTCCGCTTTCGTGGACCTGCAGAACCGCGAGTTCAAGGCAGCCGAGGAGCGCGGCTTCACCGCTGTGAAGCACCAGCGCGAGGTTGGCGCTGGCTACTTCGACCAGATCGCCACCACCGTGGATCCAAACTCCTCCACCACCGCCCTGAAGGGTTCCACCGAGGAAGGCCAGTTCCACTAAGAACCGCCTACCCCCTGTCACGATCTTTTAAGGTCCATGGGAAAGCGCGGTTGACGTAGAACCTGCCCGCCGGGAAGTTCGCAACATCATTGTTGTGAGCCTCCCGGCTTTTTCTTTGCGCAAAACCTACCACCCCCGGGTGCGAGAGTTTACCGCACCACACACCTCTTCCCACCCTTGCGACGGAGCGAAGAGGAGGGGGAGCTTTGAGGTGGGCGGATACAAACTAAAGCCAGTTAATTAAAGCGAAAATCTGCCAAACCCATGCGGGTGCGTGATTAGTCACCTATACTGGGCGGCATGAGCAACCTCGACCCCCAACCCCTCGAACGGGTCTGCACTTCTGGCGGCGAGCCGGACGCTGATCGCGGCAACGTAGCAAGCGCTACTTCTGCCGACCGCGACTACGCGGATGTGGAAATCATCACCCACCGCGAGGTTCCCCTCGGTGGCCCCCGAGCCATGCCTGTACGCAGAACGCTACCCCAGAAGAAGCGCTCCCTCATCGGAGCGTGGTGCTTCGCGGATCACTATGGCCCCTCGGATGTTTCGGCGACAGGCGGAATGGATGTAGCCCCTCACCCTCACACCGGCTTGCAGACAGTGAGTTGGCTTTTCGAAGGCAAGATCGAGCACATTGATTCCGGTGATAACCGCGGTATGGTCCTGCCGGGCGAAGTCAACCTGATGACCTCAGGAGCGGGCATATGCCACTCGGAAACCTCCACCCCCGATGTCACAACTTTGCACGGGGTGCAGCTGTGGTTGGCGTTACCCAACGACGTCCGTTCAACCGCCCCGCGCGCCCTGGATCACTACGCACCCCAGCCGGTGACCATCGAGGGTGGATCAGCACTCGTGTTTATCGGATCGCTTGCCGGCTCCACCAGTCCGATTGAAACTCACTCCCCGCTGCTAGGCGCAGAACTGAAAGTCGAACCCCATAGCGCTATCACGCTCGAGGTCAACCCAGAGTTTGAACACGGCCTGCTAGTGGACGAAGGCGATGTGACGTTGGAAAACACACCAGTTCCAGTCTCCGCGATCGGTTACACCGGTGTCGGCGCCACCACCCTGCGAATCCGCAACAATTCCGACGATCCAGCCCGCCTAGTGCTATTGGGCGGAGAGCCTTTCCCCGAAGAAATCGTGATGTGGTGGAACTTCGTGGGTCGGTCCAGTGAGGAAATCGCGGAGTACCGGGAACAGTGGCAAGCCCGCACCGAGCGTTTTGGCGAAGTGAAAAACTACGAGGGGCACGGCGGGCCGAACAAAAATGCGGATGGCTTAAGTTGGCTGCCCGCCCCGGATCTGCCGAATGTGATGATCAAGCCCCGCAAGAACCCAGCACCACATGCTCGTGCGGACTTGCCAGAACCGGGTGAGCGCACCGAGACGGTCTCGTTCGGAAAGAAGTAGCCCCCCCAGCTACCGACAATTCGCTCGAGCCACCAACAATTCATTCCAATTATCAACCTTAAGGAGAACAACCATGAGCAACTTGCAGGACAAAACCGGCGCTGAAGTGACCGTTCAACCAACCTCCGACGGCCGTGCATTCGGCATCGATGTTGTAGCTGACGGTGTAACCGCCGGTCGCGCCTTCTTCCTCGACCACGATGGCGAGCGGATTTTCTACCACACCGAAGTCGACGAAGCATACGGAGGCCGTGGTCTGGCCACGATCTTGGTCCGCGAGGCACTAGAGGCTAGCCGCAAGGATGACCTCGTTATCGTACCCGTCTGTCCACTGGTCAAGGGATTCCTCGACAAAAATGGAGATGACTTCACAGCTCAGGGAGGCGAGTTCCGTCGCGCCACCCGTGACGATGTAGCGTTCGTGCAGAACTCGAACTAGTTTCCTCCCTCTTTGCCCCTTATCGCTCTCCAATATCCTCCCTCGTTGGAAAGGAATCAGGTAGAAATCAATGCCCTCCGCTGACCGGCCGTATCTAGACAAGAGCCAGCCCGGCACTTACAAAGCCATAGTCGAGGTTTCCAAGGAAGTACGAAAAGCCAGCGAGGCTGTGGGAATCGACCGTGCGCTTAGCGAGCTGGTCAACGTACGGGTATCACAGATCAATGGTTGTACCGCCTGCCTGAGTGTCCACTTCCCCGCTGCCCGGCGCGCAGGAGTATCCCAGCTCAAGCTGGACCTGCTGTCCGCCTGGCGCGATTCGGATGTTTTCACTGAGCGAGAGCGGGCGTGCCTCACTATCGCCGAGGCTCTCACGCGCCCCGCTGGAGGCGACCTCACACTGAGTGGCCCATCGTTGGATTCCGCCATCGCCGAAGCTGCGCAGGTCCTCAACGAGGACGAGTTGGCGGCTGCGCAGTGGGCAGCTATCGCCATCAATGCGTTCAACCGCATCTCCATCGCGAGCGCCCACCCTCCTTACACAGCTAACTACAAAGAATGATCAGCACACAGTAGTTTTCTGTTGCACCAGCGAATTATTCCGGCGCATTCACGCAGTATGCTGTGCACATGGCTTCCTCACATGTGTTCGTCGGATCTCGGTTGCGCGAGCTGCGGAAAGACCGCCGGTTATCGCAAGCCGAATTCGCCGACAAACTGGGAATTTCCGCCAGCTACGTCAACCAAATTGAACACAATTCACGCCCTCTGACTGTCGCTGTACTAGCTAAACTCACTGCGACTTTCGGAGTGGATGCCACTTTCTTTTCTCGGGAAGACGCCACGCGTCTGCTGGCCGAGGTTCAGGACGTGGTTCACGATCGGGAAGTGTGCCCAACCCCCGTAGACGTGGCTGAACTCGCGGATCTGGTCCGCAATCACCCCACCTTGGCCCGCGCCATGGTGGAGATGCACTCTCGCTATCGCAATGTATCGGACAAGCTTTCCCTAGCCACGGACGAGCGCCTGCAGGGCAAGGCCGTCTTATCCATTACTCCCCGTGGGGAACTCTTTGGACGCGCATCGGGACCAGAAGCCTTCTCCATGCCGCACGAAGAAGTCCGCGACTACTTTTACGCCAGGCAAAACTACGTAGACGTCCTCGATGTGCAAGCCGAGGCGCTAGCGGGAGAATTGGCACGGATGCAGCGGGGCGTCAATAAAACAAGTAGGCCAGCGCAGCAGATACATCACAAAGAGCAGATCATTGCCACCCGGCTCATAGATCAGCATGGAGTACCCGTGACGTATTCCGCGGATTTGGGTGATACCCAGCACTACTTTGATTCCTCCAAGCGGGAACTATTTGTATCGACGAAGATGCGCCCCGGACAAATTGCATTTCGCTTAGCTACCGAGCTGGCATTTCTAGAGGCTGGGGATACCATCGCTAGCTTGGTGGACTTGGGACATTTTCAATCCGACGATGCCCGTGCGCTGGCTTCCCGCGGCCTAGCCACGTACTGGGCAGCAGCCTTGTTGTTGCCCTACCGCCAATTCCACGAATCCGCGGAACAATCCCGGTATGACCTAGAGTTTCTTATGCGCGAATACGGTGTGGGCTATGAAACAGTCTGCCACCGCCTATCCACGTTGCAACGGCCATCGCTGCGTGGGGTTCCATGGACGTTTGTGCGAGTGGATCGAGCGGGCAACATGTCCAAGCGGCAATCCGCCTCTGGATTACACCTGTCGCACTCCGGAGGTACCTGCCCACTGTGGAATGTATATGAAACGTTTAGCTACCCAGGAAAGATCATGCGGCAAATTGCACAGATGCCGGATGGTCGACGGTATTTGTGGATTGCTCGCACGGTTAATCACCACCGCGCAGCTTGGGGCCAACCCGGCAAAATGTTCGCGATTGGGTTGGGATGCGAAATCCGGCATGCGGAACGCACGGTATATTCCGACGGGTTGGACTTGGAGGACCAGTCGGCAGCCGTTCCCATCGGGTCGGGTTGCCGGTTATGCCCACGCGAGGCTTGCCCACAGCGAGCTTTCCCACCGATACACGAGCAACTGGCCATTGATCCCCACCGGTCAGCCATCGCGCCGTATTAGCCGCAGACTGGGAACAAATAAGGCCCTTGCTAACCGGTGGCGCCAGTATCGTCGAACAGCCCGGCTATCTCACGACGGCGATGTTCGCGCCGGTTATAAGTCGCTTCGCGGATGGCATCATCCGAATCAAAGCCAGAGCCCAGCGCCCCCGCCATCGTGCCCAGCGATGCGGTAAACCAGGCGAGCGTCAAATAATCCAAGATGGACACCTTGGAACTGATTTGCTGCGCGAAGTAAGGAATCGGCACCACGGTGGCGGCGAACAGCAACAAAGTCAGGAAGATCAGCACGTAGATTCCCGCTGCCGCGAGTCCCACTGTGCCAACCGTGGCGAGGTTATCGATACGGCTGCGCCAGCGCGTGAGTGAATCCATGTCCTTGCCGCGCCACTTGTTCCACAAACCATTATGAAAAATCAACCAAAAGGTGAGGGCCGCGATGGCCACGAATGTGATCAGGCTCAGGCGCCACACAGCGATTAGGCTAGACATCGCCCAGACCGACCCGTAGAAGATACTGAAAGCCCCCGTTGCCACGCCTGTGGCCAAACAGCCCGAGAGCACTCGAATAAGTTTGTCCGGGCGATTGCAGCGAATCATGCCCAGCCATAAGCGCAGCACGCGCCCGCGCCCTTCGAGTACCCGCGTGGTTTGTGCAGACGAGTCACCACCCTCAATATCCGCAACTTGAGTTTCCGGCACGCCTGCTCCCGCAGGAAGCCCCTTGACTAGCCGAGTCAACTCTTGCCGCAGCGCATCGCGGGCTCGCAATAGACCGAAGGCTGGCAAACACAGCATGGTTGCACGCCCGTTTTCTACGGACTGGCTGATGACCGGGCGTCGAGTAGTAAGAGGCAGGTCAGTGACGTAAACCATGCGATCCCACCCGCGATCATTCATGATGCCCGAAGCAGAATGCGCAAGGCGGACATTGCCGGCCGAATCCATGGGGAGAGTACCCACCCGCAGGTCGATACGCACGGGCGCTGAAACCGTTGCTGCTTCAGTGTTACCCGCGGGCAGTGGATCACTATCATCCACGGAATCAATCCAATCCCCCGCTGTCCCCAGATCCACGTTCTGGGTCCACACCTGCGCCTGTTCCTTTGCCGTCTCCCGCAGCTCGGGAAGCAAACCGCGCACCCTAGCTTCCGGCAGCCCGGGATCGACGAGCAAACCAATTACCTCCGACACGGGAGATAAGTGTAGCCGGTGATTCCCTAAACGGGAGGCACCGGCTAGCAGGTTTTATGTGTTGTCTGCGAAGACCGATTAGAGATTAATCATGTGACCAGCAATGCCGTGAGCGGCTTCCTTCATGGCCTCAGACAACGTTGGGTGGGTGTGCACGTTGCGCGCGATCTCTTCTGCGGTGAGATCGAAGCGCTGTGCCAAGGTCAGCTCTGGCAGCAACTCGGAAACATCCGGTCCCACCATGTGTCCACCGAGTAGCTCGCCGTATTCGGCATCGGCCACCAGCTTCACGAAGCCAAATGCGTGACCCAAGCCCTGTGCCTTGCCGTTTGCAGTGTAAGGGAAGGTAGCGACCTTGATCTCGCGCCCTTCTTCCTCTGCCCTCTTCTTCGCTGCTTCCTCGGTGTAACCGAAGGATGCAACCTGTGGGGAGCAGAAGGTAGCGCGAGGCATCATCTGGTAGTCACCCAGCAACTCAGTCTCTGCACCGGCGATAACCTCGGCCGCAACCACACCTTGGGCCTCAGCGACGTGCGCCAGCTGCAGTTTGGCCGTGACGTCACCAATGGCAAAGATGTGCTTCACGCTCGTGCGCATCTCGTCATCAATATCGATAGCACCGCGCTCGGTGAGCTTCACACCGGTGTTATCCAGTCCGAAGCCCTCCACACGTGGTGCGAAGCCGATGGAGACCATGACACGGTCGGCCTCGAGGGTCTCGGTCTTGGATCCGTCGGCGGACTCGATGTCCACCTCTACGCCCTTGCCCTCGCCGAGGTCACGTACAGCGGTGGTTTTGTGCCCCGTCTTCAGCTTCACGCCCAGCTTCTTGTACTGCTTGGCGATCTCCTTCGAGACATCCTTGTCTTCGTTGGGGAGCACGCGATCCATGAACTCCACAACGGTGATGTCCACACCAAAGTTGCTGAGTACGTACGCGAACTCCATACCGATTGCACCCGCACCGATGATGACCATGGACTTTGGTGCGTTCTCGTCAAGGATTTGTTCCTCGTAGGAGACAATATTGCCACCCAGCTCTACGCCTGGCAGAGAGCGAACAACGGAACCGGTTGCAATAATGCAGTTATCGAAAGAGATCTTCTTTCCCGCATCATCGCCTTCGGTGATCTCGATCGTATGATCATCAACAAAGCTACCCAAGCCGTTGATCTCTTGGATCTTGTTCTTCTTCATCAGGAAGTGAACGCCCTTGACAATATTGCCGGAGACCTTGCGGGAACGCTGGTGAGCGACCTTGAAGTCCATGGAGATATTGTCTCCGGTAATGCCGTAGGTCTTCGCTTCCTTAGTAATGGTGTGTGCGAGCTCCGCGTTGCGGATCAGCGCCTTCGAGGGGATACAACCCACGTTGAGGCACACGCCACCCCAGTACTGCTTCTCGATAACGGCGGTCTTCAGACCCAACTGAGCAGCACGAATAGCTGCCACGTATCCGCCGGGTCCGGCACCGAGTACTACTACGTCAAAATGTTCTTCAGCCACGCTTCCCAAGGATACGCAAGACTGGCGCCGATGTCTGCCGTCGATGCTAATCCCTGGTGTTTTGGTGCCCAGATCGTGTGCTGCACCTAGGCTGCCCTACCCTTTCTGTCCCCTTCGGCTTGCACCGTTCTTCGAAATGCGCGGTGACGCACACGAAAAAACCTTCTACTATTGCTTCCCAAAATTTGTTACGGGAGGGTAATGTACGGCATGACTTAAACGTTGATAAGTAAGACAAGCCCGTAGAGGGAACAGCGAATACTATAAGCATGCACGTTTCCACTTCGGCATGACCGCCGGTAGGCGATTTCAAGAGGAATTTGAGGACTCTATTATGAAGCGACCGTTGATCCGCATTGGCGCCACAGGCCTTGCCATCGCCGCCAGCATTGCTCCCGCAGCCGCAGCCCCAGCCGCCTTCGCAGAACCCGCGCCGGCAGCGGCAGCGAGCACGCCGGCGAAAATCACCCGGGTACCTGCGCTGACAGAAAAGCAAAAGGCCGACGATTCCACCGCAAAGTGGCGCAAGATCATCGCAGAGTACAATTCCCACGATTACGACAACGTCTTTGAAACCACCGCGTACTCGCCATCCATGGATCGCAACATTCCCGTGGTTGTTATCCAGCCATATGACAAGGCCAAGCGTAAGAACGCTCCAACCCTCTACATGCTCAACGGCGCTGATGGCGGCGAGGGTGCTGCAAACTGGCTGGCGCAATCTGATGTGGTGACGTACTACGGCGGTAACCGCGGCAACTTCAAAAATGTCGACAAATCTCCGGGCATCGGTGCGAACATCGTTATTCCCATGGCTGGCAAGTACTCTTACTACACCGATTGGCAAAAGAGCGTTCCACAGCTGCAGGGCGGCAGCAAGAAGCCCCAAAAGTGGGAAACCTTCCTTACAAAGGAACTGCCTCAGGGCATCGAGCCATTTCTGGGAGCCAACGGCAAGCGTGGCATTGCGGGCCTGTCCATGGCTGCCACCTCTGTTCTGAACCTAGCGCAGCACAACCCCGGTTTCTACGACACGGTGGGTTCCTTCTCCGGCTGCGCCGCCACCACCACCGGTGCGGCTCCTGACTTGATCAATATCACGCTCAACCGCGGCGGCACCTCCATCAACGATATGTGGGGTGGCCGCAACACCGCTCTGGCACGGTACAACGACCCACAATTGAACGTTGCCAAGCTCAAGAACCAGAAGAACATGTACATTTCTAACGGTTCCGGCATCGCGGGCCCCCACGACTTGCTGGGTTCCGAACGCGTGGGCAAGAACTCCTCCGCATCCGCCACTGTGATCGTCGAAGGCGGAGTTATCGAAGCCGCAACCAACTGGTGCACCCACGAATTCCGGGCACGCACCCGCGCGCTGGGTATTCCCGTGACCTATAACTTCCGCCCCACCGGCACCCACCAGTGGGGTTACTGGCAGGACGACATGCGCGACTTCTGGCCCGTCGCAACCAAGGGGCTGGGCACGAAGGTAGCGCGTCCCGCCGAACCTCACCAGTCCGCAGGCGGCGACCTAGCCGGCAGCATTGCGCAGATTACCGGCTCCGCACCAGCCCGCAGGTAGACGCGCCACTCCAGGGGGCAGGGAAACTCCGTGCTGCCCCGCTGGTTTCCTCCGGAATAGACCACCCGGATCGCCCCAGCGCAGTCACCACACGTGGGTTTCCGTGGTTAAGCGACGGCGCGGATCGGGGTGGTGTCGGACAATAAAAACCCACGACAAGCACGGACCAGCCGTGCCACCGCAAGTGGCCAGCTGGTCCTCTTCTTATGCCCAAACCATGGTGGAACCACTGCAACCTAGTAAGGTTTTCGTGTGACTGTTCAACGCCCCCACCGCAGTACCCCCATCGCCGGCGCTATCGATACATACACCGGCGTGGAGTTCAACCTCGGGTTCCATATTCTCCACTACAACCTGGAGATAACCTACAACGCGAACCCGAACCACCTGCGCGCCACAGCCACCTTGTCAATGGAGAATTACCGGCCATTGAAATCGCTCACACTGGATCTCGCCGATGCCCTGCGCGTGAGCAAAGTAGAGGTGCGGGGCCACGGGGCTGCGCGAACCGAACCTGAATTAAAAGCCAAATTGCAGCTCAAACGCTACCGGCAATCCAACAAAAAACTGCGCCTGACCTTCACCGACGAAATCCCCGAGGATCTATCATTCGATATCGTCATTCACTACGCCGGCAACCCTCGCCCGCTGCGGTCCAAGTGGGGAGAGGTTGGCTGGGAGGAAACCAACAACGGAGCCCTTGTCGCAGGTCAACCCAATGGCGCTCCCAGTTGGTTCCCTTGCGATGACACCCCGGATGAAAAAGCTACTTACCGCATCGCGTTTACAACGAACAAGGACATCACGGCCGTCGCCACGGGAACACAGACTGCCATTTCTCACCGCGGGGCCTGGACAACCCGGGTGTTCGAGGTCAACTATCCCATGGCCACCTACCTAGTCGCGGTGTACGTGGGCCCGTACCAGCAAACGAATCTGCCCGATGCGCAGCTGGGCCGGAAGACCGTTCCGGTGCATGCCTGGCTGCCGTTCGGCGACCACCAGGCGCGGTTGATTCGGGATCGTTTCGCGCACGATTTCGCAGATCAGTCCGCCATGGTCGAGGTTTATAGCGAGATGTTCGGCCCGTATCCCTTCCCCGCCTACGGTGTGGTGGTCACGGACGAAGTCATGGAGATTCCGCTCGAAGCCCAGGCCATGAGCATGTTCGGCAAGAACCACGCCAACGGCAAGAAAACGTGGGAGCGCCTGATTGCACACGAGTTGTCCCACCAGTGGTTCGGAAATTCGGTGGGGTTAGTGGAGTGGCGCGATATTTGGCTGAACGAGGGTTTTGCCTGCTACGCGGAGTGGCTGTGGTTCGAGCGCTCGCAGGGCATCCCGGCTGAAAAGCACGCGCGTTTCCATTACCACCACTTGGCCAACAAACCGCAGGATTTGCTGCTGATCGATCCGGGTGCGGACAACATGTTTGATGACCGTGTGTACAAGCGCGGGGCTCTTACCGTGCACGCGCTGAGAGTATTGCTCGGTGATGACGATTTCTTCGATTTGCTGCGCCGTTGGACCTCCGAGCACCGCTTCGGACTAGTGGAGACTCGGGATTTGGAGAACCTGGTTCTTGACATCATCCAGCACCGCAAGGACATTTCCGCCGCCGATGTGTCTTCCCTCTTCGACAGCTGGCTTCGCCGCACCGAGCTGCCTTACTTCCCGGCCGTTGCCTCTTCCGCTTATTTTGGGACGACGCCCACCTCCTCCCTGAATGAGGATCTCAGCGGGCTTCCCGCCGCTGACCTAGACACGGAGGTGGATGCGGGCGGCCCGGCCCGCGCAACTGCCCGGGCTGCTTCGCAGGCAATGGATGTGGCCAGCCAGGCCGGTGAAGCTGTCAGCACTGCTGCTAAGAACGCTATCGACGCTGCTAAGAACACTCTCGGAAAGAATCCCCTCGGGAAGTAAGGGGCATCCTCGATGCGTTCTATGACCTTGGCCACGGTGTTGGTGGCGATTTCTGGTTATTTGATCCTCATTGTGGCTTCCCACGCGCTCGGGGAAGCTGACTATGAAATCTTCTTGGTGTACTGGGGTTTCTTCTTCGCGCTTACGGGATTGCTAGACGGGTTGATGCAGGAAACTACTCGGGCGGTGACGGCGCGGCGTTCGACTGGTGAGTCCCCGCTGGGCGAGGTCTCGCAGGAAGGTGTGTCTACGGCAGCTGCACCTCGGGGAGCCCAGCCCATCCGTACTGCGGGGTTGATTGCGCTCGTACTAGGGGTTGGAACGGCGCTGTTAAGCCCACTGTTCATCGGCAGCATGTCCCCATCTTCGCCTGTAGCAGGTGCGGCCATGCTCTCTATCGGTCTGGCCAGTTACGCATTCCAAGCCCTAGTGTGTGGATTGCTTTCCGCGGCCGCGGAATGGAACCGATTCGCCGCCTTGATCACCATTGATTCGGTGTCTCGGCTAATACTGGCCGTCCTCGCGTGGGCCATGGGGTGGCATGCGGTGGCGTTCTTGTTGGTTACCGTATTGGGCGCAGGAACGTGGGTTCTATTCGCCGCAGTTTCTGCCCCCACACGGGCGCTGTTCTCCGAACTGGCCGATACGGATCAGGGCACATTTTTGCAGCGCACCCTTAAGGCGATGGTGGCCAGTGGGGCGAATGCAGTTATCATCACGGGTTTTCCGGTGTTACTGAAATTCACGACCGATACCTCTGTTCCTCAGGGTGCTCTGGCCGCCACGATTACCGCAGTCACCCTCACTCGGGCACCAATTTTGGTTCCCTTGCAACGCTTTCAACCGGCACTGATCGTGCATTTCACGAAAGCACGCGATCGGGTCCTCGCTGCCGCGGCGCTTCCTCTGGGAATCGTCGGCGGCCTGGCTATCGTCGGTGGAGTGGCCGCCTACTTCCTGGGCCGTCCAATCCTTGCGGTGTTCTTCAACGAGGAGCTACTCGTTGCTCCCCTGTGGCTGGGGCTGTTCACGCTGGTATCCGGTGCGACAGCGATCCTGATGATCACCGGAAGCGCAGCTCTAGCTGCCGAGCGCCACAGCTTGTACTCGGTCGGCTGGGTGATTGCCACTATCGTAGCTATCGGCGCACTCTTCCTCGACGCCCAGCCGGAACTCCGAGCTCTCTTGGCCCTCGGTATCGGCCCCGTTGTAGGCGCCATCACACACCTTGGTGTCTTAGTTTTTGCTCGCCGTGATTCCCACGCAACGCCCCCGACGGAGGATAAGCAACATGGCCTCGCCTAACACTCCCCGACCCCAACACATGGATAGCCCAGTTTCAGTACTGCTCTCCATCTACCATCGCATCGATCCTCACGACCTCACATGGGCTCTGGCGAGCCTACACCAACAGTCACAGCCGGCCCAGGAAGTTGTGATTGTGCTAGACGGCCCCGTAGGTGGGGACCTGCGCGGCGTCGTCAAAAAATTTGAGAAAAGCTACCGCAACACCACCCGAGTAGTAGAGCTAGCCCACAACGTCGGGCTTGCGCGCGCGTTAACGGCTGGATTGCGGGAGTGCTCGCACGACTTGATTGCACGGTTAGATGCCGATGACATCGCCATGCCACAGCGATTCGAGCAGCAGGTTGCGTTCATGAACATGCACCCTGAGGTGGCAGTGCTAGGAAGCGCACTCGCGGAGTTCCGTTCGGAGGAACTGGCGGACCAACCCGTGCGCGTTGGAAATATGAACGCGGATCTGTCCACCATTCGACAGTTGCAGACAACCGTTCGCCGCCTGCCGGAAACTCACCGGCAGATCGAACGAGCAATCAAATTAAATTCGCCGATCAATCACCCTTCCGCAATGTTCCGGAAATCGGCAGTAGATGATGCGGGCGGGTATAGGCATGTGCCATTTATGGAGGATTATGACCTTTGGGCAAGGATGATCGCAAGGGGAGAAATAATGCATAATGATCCACGTCCCCTCACATGGTTCCGCACTTCGGATCAGATGTTTCAACGCCGCAGCGGTAAGGCGATGTGGCGAGCCGAAATTTCGATGCAACGCAACCTTGTTCAATACGGGTTAATTGGGTATGCAAGGGCTATTGTGAATTTCAGCCTGCGCAGCGCGTTTCGTGCGCTACCAACGCCCCTGTTAAGCAAGGCGTACAAGGTCATTTTCCAGCGGTCCCGATAGAATCCTGGGTTTGCTCCCAGTACAACACGGGGGAGCCCAAGAAACTCACACGTCTAACAATTACAACTCCCGCCTCACGAGAAAGCCCCTATATGAATCAGCCGATAGCGCCCACCGACGGCGACCATCGCGATGTTTGGTTGGTCATACCTTGTTATAACGAAGGATCGGTCATTGGTGATGTTATCTCCCAGGCCCGAAGAACTTTCCTGAATATTGTTGCGGTCAATGATGGCTCTACAGACAATTCAGCGGATGCTATCCAGGCCGCGGGAGCGCACCTGATCAATCACCCTGTCAATTTGGGGCAGGGCGCGGCCCTGCAAACCGGCATTGAATACGCCCGTCACCAACCTGGTGCCAAATATTTTGTGACATTCGACGCCGATGGGCAGCACCAGGTGAAAGACGTACTTCGCATGTTGGAGAGGCTGCGCCACGAACCGGTGGACATCATCACTGGAACACGGTTTGGTGGGCAGAAGAATTCTCAGGTCCCGTGGTTAAAACGGTTTGTACTCAAAACTGTTGTGCTGTTGTCCCCCGTAAGTCGGAAGCTAGGCTTAACCGATGCACACAATGGCTTGCGCGTGTTCAATAAAACCGTCGCCGACGGTTTAAATTTGCGAATGAATGGCATGAGCCATGCCAGCGAGATTGTGAAATCCATCGTGGAGAATAATTGGCGCGTAAGCGAGGAACCGGTGGATATTCTGTACACCGAATACTCCATGAGCAAGGGCCAGAGCTTGCTCAATGGGGTTAATATTCTGGCCGATGGCTTAATCGCGAGGAAGTTACCTTGATGCTCGAAACCCTATTGATTCAAATTTTTCTACTTCTTGCCGTCGTTGGGCTGGCCCTATATTTCTTATCCAACCGGCGGAAGGCTAGAGCGAAGGCTGGGGTGAAAATAGGGTTCGTCATCTTCGTTCTCGCCACCATCTGGGCAATCTTACGCCCTGATGACCTCACTGTGGTTGCGCAGTGGGTCGGCGTTTCGCGAGGGACGGATTTACTACTGTACGTGCTGGTAGTGGCATTCATGTTTACCACCCTTTCCACGTATATCCGCTTCCGCGAATTAGAGCTCCGCTATGCCCGCCTGGCGCGTGCCGTGGCCTTGCAAAACCCGGTCGCACCCCACGGCGATGAGGGAGGCTCTCACGAGAATCCCGTGGTCAACCCCATGGTCAACCCCGTGGACAAGCCAGAAAACTAACCCAGCTCGTTATTCGTTCAGCGACCGATCCATGCCCCACACCAGAATCTCCCCCTGGCCGCTGACTGGTAAGTCCGCATCCAGATTCCTACACCGCAGCACGTCCCCCTCAGCGAGATCATAATCACCAGCCTGCACATTCCCATTTACCACGAAAAGGTGCACAAAAGGAGCACTGGGAACCGCCACCCGATTGTCGGATCCATGCAACCGAGCCACATACATCCTGGCCCCAGCGGTATTGATCTGCAGCGGAGCGCCTTCACCTGCGACCGTCACTAACCCGCCTGCATCGAGCGCAGCGTTGAAGTCATAACTGTGGTGGCTGGGTGTGGCATTGGGAATGTCTGTGGGCAACCAGCATTGGATCACTCGCAGAAACGAGCCACTGGAGTATCCGTTGGCATTAACCTCTGCATGGTTAACCCCCGAGCCAGCTGTGATAGCCTGCGCCATCCCCGCACGCACTATAGTTTCCTCTTCAGCGCCCGAATCCCGATGCCGTACCGCACCTTCTACAATCCATGAGACGATTTCAACGTCCTTGTGAAAGTGCATATCAAAACCCTCGCCTGGCGAAACCACATCATCGTTGTGCACCATGAGCAAGCCGAATGCGTTTGCGGCGAGATCGAAGTTTCCCGTGGCAGGGAATGACTGCCGAGATACGATGTCTCCACCGGGCCACGTGTGCCGAGCAGACGACGGAATAAAATCAAAACTAGTCATGCAGCTTCCTTAACTCTGACCGGATATTTTTTCTTCGGGAAGAAACCGCTGGCCCACGGCAGAGACAAGAACCAAGCTGATTGCCGCGATGACCACGCCCACACCCAACATCATTTCATAGGTGAACCACTGATTGAGTTTGGTGAGAATCATTGGGAAGAAGAAGCCCAGATAGGTGAAAGCATAGAAAACTGCCGTCAGCCCACCCAGATCATCCGGGCCCGCCAGTCGTTGCACTTCCGTTAGTCCGGTGATCATACACACACCGTAGGCAGTGCCTAAGATGACCGCCGCGATAGCTGCGCCTACGAGAGATCGGCTTTGTGCTGTCCATACAGCTAGAGCCATTCCGACGATGATCAGCACCAATCCCAGCTGCTGACCCATTACTCCACGTCCACGCAAATAGAGGTTGCTAATCTGCTGCACACCGAAGCCAAAAGTCAGTGCCACCATCGTGATCGCAGCCGAAAACGCGATGGGAATTGAAACCCTATCTTGGGTGAGAGACGGCAAGATCGCGTAGGCTACTCCGGCACACCCGAACACCCATGGTGCGATGGGCAAGACAGCCAGCAAAAAGCGGGGATGCAATGCCGTTGGGGTGGCGATATCGGACCAAAAACTTCCTTTGACCTTCAAGTGGGCGCTCTGCCGCGTCTCAGGCACGCCGGCGAGCCCGACCATGCTCACCAAGGCCAAAAAGATATGGACCAGATACGGGGTCTTACCCGGTGCCGGCCCCCATTGGGCCAATACGCCAGCCACTAGTGCGCCCAGGGCAAACCCTGCCGTCAGGGACATCGTCGCCCGGCGAGCACCAGCTCCGGGCGTGGCATTTCGGTCAAAGGCTGGCGTAGAGAGCTCTTTGATCCACGAACCGCCCGCGGTCATCGCTATGCCAATAGCGATTCCTGAAAGGACGCGCCCCAAAAAGATGAGTGGCGAATTTGTCTCCCCAACCGCAATCAGAATACTGCCCACCAAGGCAACGACAGGTGCTGGGAACATGACTAACCGGCGCCCAAACCTGTCCGAAAGCGGGCCGGAGATCAACAGGCTAATGGCGATGCCGGCGGCATAGCTTGCCAAGAGGGCATCGACGAAGACGTTGCCAAACACATTTTCCCTACGGTAATAAACCATCATTGGGGTGAATTCGTTGCCGCCCCACGCCACAGCAAAGACGGCGAAGGCGATGAATTTCCAGTAATTGCGCGCAGCCATTCGATTCGAAGCCATGGCTATGATTTTAAGCCCTGCCCCTGCACGCGGGAACAGGAACCAAGGATCCGAAAATATTTTGCCGATCAAAGCGCATGGTGAGAGGCCATACACAGCGCATTTACCACGCACAGCATATTTAAAAATAACCACTTCGCCAGAGACACGCTTGTACAGTGGGGTTATGTCACAACACTCTCAACCTAAGGACCTGGGTGCTTCCAACTTGACCGATGGAAGCATCGCGGATGAAGAGAACATCACCACGGCGCAGACCGAAGGAACCCAAACCGACGTCACGGATAACGACACTTCGGTGGAGAAGAAGGCTCGGAATCGAGATATCCGCCGTTCCAAGTCGGCCCCCGACACACTGAACTCCGCCCCCAGCGATAGCTTACGGGACCACGTCGCGAAGGAAATCCAGAAAGTCCTCGATGGTGAGTTTCCCGAGGCGCGCGAGCGCATCCGTCAGGACGTCCTCGCTAACCCAGACGCACTGCCTGTGTACGATCAGGATCTAGAAGGCTCGCGAGCTCACACCACTGGCCAATTGCAGATGGTTCTAGAGTCTAAGCTGCCCCATGGCGCATTTCGCACGGACCAAGGTGGAACTGGTGAAACCGGCCAAACCCTGACATCCATTGAAATGCTCGGCCACATCGACCTGTCCCTCATGGTGAAGGCGGGTGTGCAATGGGGTCTGTTCGGTGGTGCCGTTGGAAACTTGGGCACCGAGCGCCATGCAGAGCTGGTTAAGGACCTCATCGAACTTCGCGCGCTGGGTTGCTTCGCCATGACCGAGCGCGGGCATGGCTCCGACGTGCAGTCTCTGGAGACTACCGCGACCTACGATCCTGAGACCCAAGAGTTCATCATCAACTCCCCCACCGCCTCGTCCGAGAAGTGGTACATCGGCAATGCCGCACGCGACGGCCGCTTCGCAGCTGTATTCTGCCAGCTGTACACTCCAGGCGTCGAGGAATCCCACGGCGTGCACTGCATCGTGGCCCGGATTCGTGAAGATGACGGTTCCGCTATCGCGGGCGTTCGCTTGGGCGACCACGGTTACAAGGGCGGCCTCAAGGGCGTGGACAATGGCACGCTGAGCTTCGACAATTACCGGGTTCCTCGCGAGAATCTTTTGAACCGCTTCGCAGATGTAGACGCGGAAGGCAATTACTCCTCCCCCATCGAGAATCCCAACCGTCGTTTCTTCACCATGCTGGGTGCGCTGGTTCGCGGCCGCGTAACGGTAGGTGCAGCTGCAGCCTCGGCGGCACGCACCGCATTGGGTATTGGTGTGAACTACGCGAACATTCGCCGTCAGTTCGCCGCGGATGATTCCCTGCCGGAAAAGCGCCTGATCGAGCACCGCCAACACCGTCTGCGCCTGATCCCGCGCGTGGCTCGCGCCTATGCGTTGCAGCTGGCGACGAACAACCTGATCTCCCGTGTGCACGAATTGGATCAGCTGGGCTTGGACCCCACGAACATGACCAAGGAACAGCAGTCCGACCAGCGTGAGGTGGAGGCGCACGCTGCTGCACTAAAGGCTGCTAACACCGCGCATGCCACAGATACGATTCAGGAGATGCGTGAAGCTTGCGGTGGCGCAGGCTACATGGCGGAAAACTTATTGACCACGCTGAAGGCTGATTCGGACATCTTCACCACCTTCGAGGGCGACAACGTGGTGATGCTGCAGCTGGCGGCAAAAGAGCTAATGACCGGTTTCGCCCGTGAGGTCGGTTCCCTGCGCCCCATGGAAATGGTGCGTTTCGGGCTCGATAACTTCAGCACTCTGCTGCGCCGCCGGACCGCCGCGGATGCTTTGATCCAGAACCTCGTGGATACTTTCACCGATACCGAGGAAACAAGCCTGTTCGACCCAAGCTTCCAGGTCAAGCTGATCGAGGAGCGCGAAAATCGTTTGATGCTTTCTCTGGCTCGACGCCTTCGTCCTGCGAAGAAGATGGACATTAGTGAGGCAGCGAAGGTTGTCGACGGCGCGCAGGATCACCTCATCTCGGTCGCGTGGGCACACGTCGATCGCATTTTGTTTGAGGCGCTGCTAGAAGCTGAGTCCGAGGTGGAATCCGAGGATGCTCGTCGCGTGTTCGAGCAGGTCCGTCACGTATTCTTCCTTGACATGATCCGGACCAATGCCGCGTGGTACTTAGAGCAGAATTTGCTCACGGGCACCCGCACCAAGGCGGCACGCGCAGCCTTAAATGACCTGGTGGATTCGCTCGGCCCATGGTCCAAACCGCTGGTGGATGCGTTCGGTATCCCGGACAACATCCTCAACGTGACGTTGATGGAAAATCCGGAAAACCTCACGCCGAAGTACCAAACCAGCCCGGCGGCAGGACAATCGGGCACGAAAGAGGCCGAGGATCGGTAGCTAGCGCAGTTAGATCCCCTGTTACAGGAGATCCTGTGTACTAGCTTCTCCCCTCGTGAACTCCCCACCGTCAGCTACGGTGGGGAGTTTTTTTCCGTAGCCTTGACACCATGACCTCACCCAAAGCCTTGACACCATGACCTCACCCAAAAACAATCACCCCTCCAAAGACGGCCAACTCGCGCATAACCGCCGGGATGACAACCACACAGTCGACTACACGGCACAGCACCCCGATCGTCTCATTGTCGTCACGGGCGCTACCGGTTACGTTGGTGGGCGCTTGATCACCGAACTATTGCACGCTGGTTTCCGCGTGCGCGCCACTTCCCGCCACCTCTCCAGCCTGCGACGCTTCCCGTGGTTCGAACACATCGAACCAGTAGAAGCCGATCTGCGCGACCCCGCTGATGTCGCCCGCCTATGCGATGGCGCCGACAGCCTGTTTTATTTAGTGCATTCTATGGGGGATAGCCGTGAAGACTTCGAGGAGGTCGAGCAGGAGACCGCCCGTAATGTCGCTACCGCCGCGGAAAACGCAGGATTACGCCAGATCACGTACCTTTCGGGGCTACACCCTAAGGACATTCCCACCGAAAAGCTGAGTAAGCACATGCGCTCTCGCGAGAAAGTTGCGCGCATCCTGCTGGATTCCGCAGTGCCGAGCATTGTGTTCCAGGCGGCAACGTTGATCGGTTCCGGATCTGCGTCGTATGAAATGATTCGCCATCTCACCGAACGCCTTCCCATCATGGTTGCACCGAAGTGGATTGATAATCTCATCGAGCCGATCAGTATCCGAGATGCCCTGTACTACCTGGTTGCCTCGGTAGATCTCGACGAACCCGTCAACCGCGCTTTCGATCTTGGCGGTGGGCACCGTTACAGATTCTCCGACTTGCTTCGCCTCTACGGTAAGGAACGTGGCCTTAAGCGCTTCATCCGCGCTGTGCCCCTCCCACTACCAATGGATACCCTCTCCGGAATGTGGATCGCACTGGTCACGCCCGCTCCGTTGGGCCTGTCAGTACCGCTAGCACAATCGATGGCGAAAGACTCAGTGACGACAGAACATGACATTGCCGAGTTTATCCCCGATCCTGCCGGGGGCTTGGCGGACTACCCCACATCAGTTCGCAGGGCTTTACATCGCGAGCAGACCGGCACCGTCGAGACATCGTGGGACGGTAGCTGGCGTAAGGCAGCCCTAGTGGATCCAGCGCAACGCGATGTGGCGCAATCCCAGCCTACGGATGCCGAGTGGTCCGGCCATACCGTATACACCGATATTCGAACGTCCACTACTTCCATTCAACGGGATAAGCTGTGGGAAGTCATCGAGGGGATTGGCGGGGACCGCGGCTGGTATTCCGCCGGTCCATTGTGGACGATCCGCGGCCTACTGGACAAAATTGCGGGTGGACCTGGGCTGGGCGGTCGTCGTGACCCTGTTCACCTGCGCGAAAATGATCGCGTGGATTGGTGGCGTGTGGAAAAGATTGTCCCCCAGGAGCGCTTAGTGCTGCGCGCTGAGATGAAACTTGACGGCCGTGCGTGGCTAATTTTCGAGCTTTCGGGCGCCACAGACAGCAATGGCCACCCGACCGGCGAGACGAAGTACACCCAACGTGCGCTGTACTACCCTCAGGGTTTGGCCGGCCGGTTGTACTGGGGCGCGATGTTGCCTTTTCACCGCATCATATTCCCGGTCATGGTGAAAAACATCCTCAAGGCTGCCGAACACAAGAGCTAACACTCACCCGAGGCGGCTGGGCGAAACACTCACCCGAGGGCGGTTGGCCGAAACCCTCACCCGAGGCGGCTGGGTAGACTATCGGTTATGAATCCCATCATCGCGCGTCTAAAGAACTCTGCCCTAACATTCCCGCAGGTCCATGCCCCTGTGTTGGCCGGGGCGTTGGTTCGCTCGCTGACCGGTGGCAGTGGTAAGTCGGGCGCCGCTAGCGCTTCTTTTGATTCCGACGCCGTCTACCGCAGCCCTGCCCTCAGCATCGGTCAACCGGGCCAGCGCTACGCCCCGCAGTATCCTTCCAGCGGGCGCACCAGCGGTATCGTCGCAGCTCAAGCTGCCGCGGCACGCCCCGCTCCAGCTCTTGAGCTGGAGCGGGCGATCGTCGACGTAGATAATTAGCCCCCAACTGCACATCCGCGGCTGGGGGCCCGGGGTGGCGTCGGTTAAAAGAAGTGACCACGACCCCAGGGGTAGCCACGGTTTTGGGCCGCCGGGTGAGGGAGTCAAAAGGCTCGTGGGACCGTTAGGGGCGGGGCACGAGGAATTTGCCAGCGCCCTGGATGGCTTCAACTTCCATGGGAAGAGGAGCGAATCTGTCGCCGTCCGCATAACCGTTGATGTGTGGCATAGTGATGCGGGCCCGCTTGGTGCGGTACATGTCCAGGCCTTCCTCGTCGCGAATATCGCCGGTGAAAGTCTTGCGGAATTTCAGCGCGGCCTTGGTGCGCGACAGGCGCCCCATAACGGTGACATCCAACAGGCCATCATGGTGATTCGCATCGGGGCAGATATACATGCCACCACCGTAGGAGCGAGTCACACCCATCGCACATAAAGTGGCTTGGGTATCAATGACCTGCTGGGTATCTTCGCCTGCGTCCAACACTAGCGTGGTGGGGATAGAGTGGAAGTTCAAGAACTCCAGCACGATCGCCAAATTGTACCGACTGCGTCCCTTCGGCCACTTAATCTGGTTAGTCCGATCGGAAACGAGGGAATCGAACCCCGCGCAGGCGATAGTGCCAAACCAGTACGTGCTGTGGGGCTCGCCGAGTTTCTGCTGGGTAATATCCGTGCCCTGGGGGTATGCGCGCATTACACCCAAGTCCGCGGTGGTCCAGAAGCCGTGGGCGATGACTTCCGCAGCCTTGACCGGATCGGTGGGAATGCCGTATTCGCGGGCGTGGTCGTTGCCCGTGCCTGCGGGAATAATCCCCAACGGTTTGCCCGATTGGGCCTGTTCCTGCAGCGCCAGCGCGATTAACCCATCCCCGCCTGCCACCACGAGGGCATCGATGCGCTCATCGGCGATCATGGCGGCGGCGAGCTCGCGAGAAGCCTCGGGGCTAGATCCTTGAATGGAGACCACGTCCACGCCCAGTTGGTTGAGGCGCTGTTTGGCTTTCTCTGCGGCGTTACTGGCACTGCCCTTGCCGGCAGCGGGATTGGTCAGCAGCGCAACACGCTTGATCGTGGCGGTGCCAACCTCGAATGGTCCATCAGAGTGATGAATCAGGGACATGCGTTCCTCATTTCTTCGGGCCACGTGGTGGCGCGTGCTTGGTCGCCCATCGGGAGGACGATCTGTTTTCCGAGGCTCAAGGACTAAAGCTCGCGCTTCGCGTCCCGTGCCGCTTGTTCCGGAGTCAGCGCATAGGTTTTTCCAGGGTTCAAGATCCCTGCAGGATCCAGTTCGCGCTTCACCGCTTGTAGCGCCGCAATTCCCAGTTCGCCGATTTCCAGCCCCATCCACGGCAGGTGGTCAGTACCCACCGCGTGGTGGTGAGTCACGGTGGCGTTGTGGGTTGCCATTGCCTCCGACGCCGCCGTTTTCGCCTTCTTCCAGCGCCTCTCTGGGTTCTCGCCCGCATCTGCAACAACGGTGAAGTACAAGGAGCAGCCCTCGGCGTACACGTGCGAAACGTGGCACATAATCAGGGCAGGTGAACCATCCGCCACCAGCGCGCGGGACAACGCATTACCCACAGCCTTCTTCACGCGGGGCACGTTGGACCAGTCGGTCGCGGTTTCGAGGGTCTCGCACAGCGCACCGGCATCGATAAGGGAATCGCGCAACACGGGCGCACCAAAACGGCCCTGTTCCCACTTGCGCGCTGGCCCCTCGCCCAGGGAAACACCACCGTGGGCCAACATGATGGCGCGGGTTTCAGCATGGCGGGATTGCGCGTGCTGCGTAGTGCCCTCATAAACAGTCAACGCCAGGCACCCTGTGTGCTGGGATTCATCCTGCTCTCCAATGTTGTCGGTACTAGTGAGGTTCACGCTGGATTCGATTTCGTCCGACAAGCGCAAAACGGTTGGGCCCGCACCGGTTTGCTCCACATCACGCAGGGCATTCACACCGTCGATGAAGGTGGGGAAGCTGAAGGCCTCATACAGTTTCGTCTGAGGGATGGGATGCACCCGCACCCGCACCTTGGTGATGATGCCCAATGTGCCCTCGGATCCTAGGAACAATTGCTTCAGCGCAGGACCAGCCGCAGTAGCGGGGGATGCCTGCCCTACCTCGATGATGCCCTTTGGGGTGACCACGGTCATCGAACGCACCATATCGTCAAATCGGCCGTAACCCGCGGAGTTTTGCCCAGAGCTGCGGGTAGCAGCGAAACCACCGATGGTCGCATACGGGAAGGATTGCGGGAAGTGGCCCAGCTGTAATCCCTCTTCACTCAACAGCATTTCCGCGTGTGGGCCGGACAGACCTGCCCCCAAGGTCGCCAGCCCCGAAACTGGATCCACGTCTTCCAGCTGATCGAAGCGCGCCAAATCCAGACTGATGACCGCGCGGTGGCCGCCGTCCACTGGATTCAGGCCACCAACGACTGAGGTGCCGCCACCAAAGGGCACAACGGCGATCTTTTCTTGGGTGCAGAACTCGAGGATGCGGAGCACTTCCTCATCGGTGGCGGGGGCCACAACTAGGTCAGGTGCATCGACTTCGCCATCGATCCGCCAATCCAGCAGGTCAAGGTAGCTCTTGCCACGGGCACGGGGCATGCGCTGTTCGTCATCGGAAGAGACGAAGGCCTCACCGACAATTTCTGCCATTGCAGTGCAGTCCGCCTCGGTAGTGCGAGGGGCAGACAGGCGAATGTCAACAGCGGGGCGTCGAGGTAAAGAACCATCGACGCCCAACAACTTGCCGAGCATCTTTTTGATCGAAGCGTTGAGGGGCTTGGCTTCATCCTCCGTACCCCAGAGGTTGAACATCATCGGAGGTACCGGCAGCGAGCTGTGCGGTGCGCGGTTGACGGCGGGATTAGGGACCTGATCGGCCTTCTGGTTGTGACTCATGCTCGCCAGTTTACTGATTGGAGTACGTTAAAGATTATGAATCGCATTGCCAATGCCACATCTCTGGCAAACCAGACCACACGGGGCAACGGGAGCTCCCGCGACGTTTCTTTCGACTACGCCGGAGCAACCCTGTCACCACAGCGACACGCAGCGTTGATCGAGAAATTGAGCGCTGGGAAGACGGGCGAACCAGCCTCCTATGACCTCGTAGTAGTGGGGGCGGGTGTGACCGGCGCGGGCGTGGCACTCGATGCAGCCACGCGCGGTTTAAGCGTGCTGCTCGTGGACAAAGAAGACTTGGCATTCGGCACCTCGCGCTGGTCTTCGAAGCTGGCGCATGGCGGCTTGCGGTACCTGGCCAGCGGAAACGTTGGGATCGCGCGGCGCAGCGCCGCCGAGCGCGGCATCCTCATGGAGGTCACAGCCCCGCACCTCACTCGTGCCCTGGGGCAAGTAGTTCCCGTGATGTCGAAGTTCTCCGCATTGAATAATGTGCTGCCCCGCATGGGATTTATCGCTGGCGATGCGTTACGTATTGCTGCCGGCACGTCAGGCAAGACACTCCCCCGTTCCCGGACGATTTCGGCTCGGCGCGTTGCGGAGCTATGTCCCGCCGTCGATCGTCGCAATGTGAAGTTCGGCTACCTCAATTATGATGGTCAACTTATTGATGACGCCGCCTTGGTCACCGCGCTCGCGCGTACGGCTGGGGGTTTCGGGGCTGATGTGTTGACGCACTGCCGGGTGGAATCCGTGGATGATCTGCGCGGTAACGGCTCGGTTAATTCAGCTGGCGGGAATGCTGCCGTCCACCTCAACGTAGAGGGTGAAGTTCTTACTGTGAACGCCTCCGCGGTGGTGAACGCCACCGGTGTGTGGGCCGGGGATTTGGATGAGACGGTGAAGGTCACGCCGTCCCGCGGAACCCATTTAGTCGTTGCCGCTGAGAAGCTGGGGAACCCCGAAGGCGCGCTGACTGTGCCTGTACCCGGCGCGACCAATCGCTTCTGCTTTATCCTGCCCACCCAGCTGGGGCGCTGCTACATCGGCCTGACCGATGAGCAGGCCCAGCTGGAGGATGTCCCCACGGCACCTGAGGAAGATGTGCAGTGGATTCTGGACGTGGTGAACCAGGCGCTGCTGGTGGACCTGACCGCAGATGAAGTGATTGGCACGTTCGCGGGGCTGCGCCCGCTGGTGGAGATTGCGGAGCCGGGCAAGGTGGCGTCGAACCAAGAAAACACTGCGAACGGTGAACAGCACACGGCGGACCTGTCGCGCGAGCACGCGATCCTCATGCGTGGACCGATGGTGACTGTGACCGGTGGCAAGCTAACGGAGTATCGCCTGATGGCCGAGCAGACGGTGGATCGAGTGCTGGTGGAGGGGCTGATCACGAAGGCCAATATTGGTCCTTGCGTGACGAAGGAGACACCGCTGATTGGCGCACCTGCGCGGCCCGAACAGCCCGGAAAGCTCACGGTGACCGATGAATCGATGGGCGCGGCAGCTACCGCGGAAACGAACAGCGATACGGATCAGGGCAGCTCGATTGCGCGCCCCGATGAACCAGTGGTTCCGGGGCTGGCGGTCACACGTGGCCGTCTGAGTTTCGCAGTGACACATGAGGGCGCGCGGACGGTTTCCGATATCTTGGATCGCCGCACGCGGATCGGGTTGGTGCCGGCAGATCGCGCGGCGGCGGAACCGGTAGCGCGGGAGGCGCTTGCAGCAGCAGGATTGAAATAAACCCGCCACCGCATTACTGCTGGTGACGGGTTATTTTGGAGCCGCTCGCGAGATTCGAAAGACTCCACCCCGATCGCTGAACTGATGTTGGGATTGCTCGGCTTGGTGGCGGCATTTGAGCGTTCGATTATTAGGGAGCGTCAGGCAGAAGGAATTGCCCGGGCGAAAGAGCGCGGCGTGTATAAGGGACGCGCTCGCGCGCTGACTGACGAGCAAGTCGCGCAAGCGCACGAGTGGGTGGATGCTGGTGTGCCGAAGGCAGGGGTTGCGCGGCGTCTCGGGGCGGGAAGGACGACTCTCCATAAATATTTGAAAAACTATGAAAGCTAAAAATTTAATAAGTAAATGGGGGCAAAGGGGGGTAAAATAGAAAAAGAGAGTATATTTCTGCGATGTGCGATCTATGATGATATCAATCTAGGATTTCCGATTCACAGGTCTTGAGATTACTTGCAGAAAACTAGTTCGATGTTTCTGTCGCCCTAATTAATGAAAGAGAAAACACTGTGAAGAAAAAGATTACATCAGTGCTATTTGCAGTACTGGCAGTTCAAGCATTTGCTGCTCCGGCGAATGCTGAAGGAAGTTTCGAAACCAGTGTTACTGGGGTTCGTGATGGCTATCAAACGCGTGGGTGGCTTGACCGAAATATCGATGGATATAATACGGAGATCACAGCAGCGACCTGTTTGAATCAGCCACATGGATCCCCTGGAAAAGTTGAGATGACCCTACGTCGAAACCTTTCTGGAAGGCCGGATCCTGACTTGGGTTCGCGTGCACTCAATAGGTGCTATGGAGGCTGGGACCGTGGTGGGTGGGGACGTCAAGCCTCAGGCAACTACCATGCCGATATCCACACTTTCTCATGGAATTCGCTGACTATCCGATGGATGAAGTTTGTATGGTAGTGGCCATACAGGTCAAAGCTTTAAAAGTACAGCGCTCTAAACGGATAATACTGGATATCCCTAAGCTGATGATAGATGCTCGTCCCGTGCTTCTGTTAGGGGCTAATGGGGCAGGAAAGTCTACATTATTCTCTGTTCTTGCATCGGAGTCTTCTCAGCGAGATGGAGTCATCCGTCGAAAAGGGTCAATATCTGTAGTCGAGCAGTCCTTTAAGCCTATTATCGGCTTTACCTCTGCTGAATACTGTGCTTATGTCGCATGGTTGTTTGGGCAGGACAGCCAACTCGCAAAGAAGCAAAGTCTAGATTGGTTAGATTTTGTGGACCTATCAAGAGTGGCTGGCCAACGATGTGAAAGTCTTAGTGGTGGAGAGCGTTCTAGATTGGCAATCGCCACTGCGTTGAACTCTGGGGCTCAAACGCTTCTATTGGATGAGCCAAGCGCTGCGCTGGATCCCCTTAACAAGGAGCATATGACTGAGGTGTATCAACGCATCGTCGATAAGGGGCATAATCTGGTTGTCTCAACGCACGATGCAGGTGAGTTGCAGAAGCCTTTTGAGCGCGTCATTGTTCTCGATAAAGGGAAGCTATATTTTGACGGTTCGAGACAAGACTTCGTGCAACTAGCTTCAGAATCGGAAAATTCCCCAGCGCATATTCTCTCACGCTCTTTTGTACGGAGGGGACCCGACATTGGTGCCTAAATTTGGTGTCAAGCACTGGCTACATCGTCCTTCGGCGTGGATTTGCTTCATCGGGGTTGCGCTTAGCGCGGTTCCTATTTCAGAACTAGGCAAGACTTTTTACCATGAGTCGATCATTGCTCAGTCTACTCTGGTATTTTTCGTGCTTGCGCCTGCCGTGTCTGCGGCAATGGCATGGGAATCGTCACGGTTTCAAAGTATTGCGCAATTAGGGCGAAAATCTGTGGTTCGTGTTTACATTAACCGGATATTTGCCTGGTCGCTGATTTTCCCTGCGGGTTATCTTTTAGCAAATATCTCACAGAGCACTAATATTGACCTGTTTAGTTCTTTGTCTTCTTGGTTGGTGTTGGCCTACTCATTTATTGTCGGCATTTGCTGGACGCTTATTGGAAGTGCACTTGGGTTTTCATTCAAACCGCTGATATCGGTGTGTGTAGCTGCCGTATTTGCGTACGCTTGGTACGCAGTTGTCCCTAGTACCTCTCCGGGTCTCTTGAGGCATATGACTGGTGACTTTTTAGCGTGCTGTTCTTTAGATTCTACATTGGATCTGAAGGCAATTGGCACAGCCGCTGTGGCGATTGTGGGTATATCACTGATCATGGTTGGAGCTGCTGCACTGTTCAAGCATCGTAGTAAATTGTACATCTCAATTCTTGCCTTAGGCTTACTGTCTCTCACGGGGTCAATCGCTTTGAGTCAGCAGCTTACAGAGTTTGGCCTTGCTCAAAGAGATCCTTACCAGATTGTCTGTTCACCCAAGGTTTGTGTGTGGCCCGAAGTTCCCGTTGAGAATATTTCTCTTAATGTTCGTGCGCGAGATGCTTTTACTAAAATATCGCCTACTGAATGGAAGCGGTTTTCGGAAAATCCCGTTATGTGGGGGGAGTTTTCACAAGAACATCTGAGTCTAAGTAGTCAACCTACACTGGAAGGTGTGGTTGGTGAGTTTGTGGATCAAGCCGGATCGGCGGAATTGACTCGTTTGAACGCTAAAATATGTGGAGTGCCAGCAAGGGATATCGGAGCAGTGCTTAGCGGGCTTCCTTGGGATCCTAACCGACCAGTTACCCTAGAAGATGTCGTTCGGCGTATCGAGCAGTCTACATGCGGGGTCGGTAGCTAATCCATGAAACCATATGTTTCCTTGTACTGTCGTGGCCATAGGGTAACTCCTGCGTTGATAATCGTTTTTTGCATAGGTATTGTTCTTGTCGCTTGTGAGGGATGGTTATTAAATATCCCTTGGCTCAATGGTGCCGCTGGCGTAAATATTGGTACCTTGTGTTCTTTTTCTTATGCCACTTTACCGGCTCTTTTGTTTAGAAATCAGATTTCTAGGTTGGAGGCTCAAGTTTCACGAACCTGGCCATTCATCGATACGCTGGTTTTGGTTATATTGTGGTCTATCCCCTGGCTATTCTCTTTATCAGGGATCAGTAGCCTTAGGTTTGCTTACGTGTCTACCTTGCTCATGGGTATTTCTGTTTTCGCAGGAAGATTTATGAATGTAGATACGCTTGCTTTGGTGCTTGTATTGCAGCTTGTCTTACAAACGGCTCTTTGGCCATCCTTATCATCAACTCCTTGGCGGCATGTCATGTTTGCTCTCGATACGCCTTCGAGTTATATAGCGTTGCTATTAAGCGGGTTGTTATTTTTTGTAAGCGTTGTGTCTTTGCGAAAGTTTAAGCGCAGCACAAGTTAGTTGGTGAGATTGTCCTCATCTTTCTATATAGGACTGTGGCATGGATATATGATAGTTAGCTTGAATTGCTTGAAGGCGGGCCTAGAAGAATGATTATCGTGTCTGAATCGTATAGGAGTTCCGCGATGACGCAGGCTGTGTAGCCTGGTGGAGTGCTCCGGGTTTTTCGGACCATGTTGAGTGTCCAACACAAAGCCCCACAAGGGGTTGGAAAGATAGACACGTGAAGAAGTTTTCGAAAAATACACCCGAGCAGATCGTGGCCAAGCTTGAACACATCGCCACACTGCGCTGATGGTGGAGCCACCATCAGCCAAGCATGCCGTGAAGTCGGGATCAGTGAGGCCACATTCCACCGCTGACAGCGGGAATATGGGGCGCAAGGGTAAACGGCTAAAGACGACGATCAGTCCTGAGCAGCAGGTCAAAGCTGATCATTCTGGGCATGTGTGGGCGCTGGATTTCCAGTTTGATTCCGACTGGCGGGGTCGGGCAATCAAGATCTGCAACATTGTTGATGAGTTCACTCGTGAGCATGTCAGGTTTACTCTGGGGGGTACGGTGACTGCCAACGATGTCATTGAGTTGGTTGATGTTGCTGTGGCGGAGCGGGGCTGTCCTGACGTGTTGCGGATGGATAATGGGCCGGAGTTCATTTCTCGTGCCTTAGCCAGGTGGTCTGGTGAGGTCGGTGCTGTGAGGGCGTTTATTCCGCCTGGTCAGCCGTGGTGTAACGGGTTTGTGGAGTCGTTTGACAATCGGATGCGTGATGAGTTGTTGGAAGAGAATCTTTTTGATGGGGTTGATGATGCCCGCTTAGCGGCGGAGTCGTGGTCGTATAGGAACAGAAGTTTTTATCCGCATTCCTCGTTGGGGTATCGCAGTCCGGCGCAGTTTGCGGCTAGTCAGAAGTTCGTTATTGACGCTTAAGTCAGACGATCCTAATAACTAGACCACTCCAACCCCAGTCCGCGGCCCCGGTGATGGTTGACAGATAAGTCGCGACATAGTTGACACATTCAGCCAGCAATAATTGGCCATGAGCTACGACAACCCCAACCTCGCGATCGTTAAAGCCGTCACCGACCAACATATGAGCGTGAGCCAAGCAGCCCGCCACTTCAAACGCTCCCGGCAATGGATCTATACCCTCATTAAGCGCTACCACGCCGGCGGACCTGATGCGGTACTGCCACAATCCACCGCGCCACGATCCACACCCAACAAAACCACCGACGCGACCATCAAAAACATCATCGCAATCCGCCCAGAACTCACCGCCAAAGGCGCAGACAACGGCCCCGAAACAATCGCCTCGGTCCTAACCCAACGCGGAATCCATGCCCCTGCCGAATCCACCATCCGTCGCATCCTGACTCAACAAGGGATGGTGACCCCGCAGCCAACCAAACGACCTAAAACATCCCTACGACGCTTCGAAGCGACCCTGCCCAACGAATGCTGGCAGGCCGATGTCACCTACATCCGACTCCGCAACGGCAAAGCCATCGATGTCCTTGACTTCCTCGACGATCACTCCCGCTACCTGCTCTATCTCGTTGCTCACCCCAGGGTGTACGGCCCCACCGTCACCACCGCCATGCACACCATCACCGACACCTACGGCCTACCCCAATCCACTCTCACCGACAACGGCCTCATATTCACGGCTCGACTAGCTGGCGCCAAGGGAGGAAAAACCGCCTTCGAAAATTTCCTTGAACACCACAGCATCAAACAGAAAGACGGCCGGGTCGCTCACCCACAAACCCAAAGGAAGATAGAACGATTCCACCAAACCTGGAAAAAATGGATCCGCGCACAAACCCCTGCAGAAGCCATTCCTGAACTGCAACAACAACTAGACACATTCCGTCACTGGTACAACACCGAACGCCGACACCGGCGAAATCATCGTCGAACACAGCATCGACACCGGCCGTCGCTACCAACCCAACCTGGTCAAGAACACCCGCCCCACTCAAACACAAACGCCGCAGAGCTAGAACAGTGTTCTAACCCTGCGACGCAAAATAACCATGTCGCGACTTACGATGTCAACTATGTCCCGACTGATCACATGGAGCCGCTTGCGAGAATCGAACTCGCGACCTTTTCATTACGAGTGAAACGCTCTGCCGACTGAGCTAAAGCGGCGCATACAAGCAGTTCTAATGGCGGACGGCTGAGCACTGAGGGCGCTCGCGATCCTGATAGAACTTCAGGTACGAAGCGTAATCCTAGCGGATGTGGTTCATACGAACAAAACCGATGGTGGCTTTCCCCCACTCCTGCACATTCGACCTCCTCGAGCGCTCACCGCACGGCCGTGATCGCGGCATCACAGTGCCCCCTCCCCCAGATTGACTCAGCCAAGCCACCCCACGCAGCTGCCCAGCCAAGCAACTCTGGACGGCTGCTCAGCCAAACCACCCCGCACAGCTATTCCGCTAGACGACCCCACAGCACTGCTGCAAGCGCCCCGCGAGTGCCATCAAAGCCAGCTCCGGCTTCACATTCGATAGCAATCGCTGCCGGCACTCCGTCACAGCATCAATGCATCTCACCAACGCGGCCGCAGAGTTCCGACGCGCTAATTCGCGCGCCGTGGCCGCCATGTCCGGGTGTTGGAACCCACCCACAGGTTCATCGCCAGCCACCGCATCCGTGGCCAGCATCATCGCATCGCGGTACAAACCCGCGATGTCGATGAGCGCCAGATCCAAGCTTTCACCCGATTGACGGGTGCGGCGCATTTTCTGCTTGCGCTCCAGCTCCGCGACCGCACCCGCAGACCCTCTCTGTGCTTTCGCGGCCCCTTTTCCTTTGGCCCCCACCCCATATGCATCCTCGAGGTCCTCACGCTCGCGCTGGTCGCGGTCTGCCATGAGGCTCTCAGCCTCCTCCTGAGCTTTCGCCACCAGCTCTCCTACATAGCGATATAGTTTCGCGGGCTCATAAACCAACTGGGGCACTTTCAGCGCCGCCGCGCGCTTCGCCCGGGCTTTCTCATCCCTTGCTAGATGACGGGCCCTGCCGATATGCCCACCGGAAACACCCGCGGCCCACCGAGCTTGTTTTAGAGTGAGGTCCAAGGTGGCGTCGGATAAAAGAACCCCCTCCACAGCCTCCGGCGACGGCGTAGGGATGTAGACGTGGCGGCAGCGCGACCGCAAGGTAATAGAGATATCCGTTGGGTCAGTAGAGGGCGCGCACAGGACAAAGAACGTGCTTGCCGGGGGTTCCTCGACAGACTTCAACAGTGAATTGGAACCCGCGGCGTTGAGCCGATCAGCGTGCTCCACCACAATCACACGGCGACGACCCACCGTGGGGAGCTTCGCAGCATCCGAAATGACCTCACGAACCTTATCGGCGTGGATCCACACCCCGTCCGTACTCACCCAAATCACATCCGGATGGGTGCCCGCATTCACCATCCGGCACTGCTCGCACTGCCCACACCCATTGTTCGGGCACACCAAGGCGGCCGCGAATGCCTTCGCCGCAATGGACCGGCCCGAACCCGGCGGTCCGGTAAACAACCACGAATGAGTCAACGCCTGCGGATCCACCACAGCCTGATGCAGCTGTTCACGCACGTCCGGGGCGGTGATGGTGGCGAAGACACCGTCGTTGCTCGTCATGACTACCCAGTGTAGTCACGGGTTCCGACACCGCCGCAGACAACGGACGCTGGCGCAATTACCGTGCTCCGGCACGCCCCCTGCCACCGACGTTCCACGAATCACTTCCCACCCCTTCGCACAACCTTTGGTGCAGGCTGGTGCACAACCATTACTCTGTTAAGCATGAAACAATTCATTCGCTACCTGTCCTGGGCCTGGGGAACCTCCTGGCCCTTGTACGCAGCGATGATTTTGTTTACTAACGTCATCGGCGCATTGGGTGTGGCCACGTTCCTCCGCTTCCTGATTCCGCTGCCCGCGGCCCGGAACCTGATGAAGTTGGACCCCACGACCGCCACCTTGTATGCGCTGTACTTTGCACTGGCGGTTGTTGCGGGCGTGATCACAACCCTTGTGTTCTTCGCGCCTGTTTTACGGTGGCAGCGCAATCCCACGGCCTACGACCCGAACATGATGCGTAATCTTGTCCTGCGCATCCCTTTCCTGCAAACGATCACCGGTGCTGTGTTGTGGTTCATCGGAGTAATCCTGTTCACCGTGGTGGCCGCGAGGTATTCGCCCGAGTGGGCAATCACAGTGGCCGTGACCTCAACATTCGGCGGATTCATGGTCGGCCTGGTCACCTACATGGTCGCCGAGCGCCTGGTCCGGCCCATTGCTGCGCGCGCTCTCCAGCGCGGCACATTGGAGCAATCCCGCCCCGCCCCGCTGTCACGGCGCCTCATGATGACGTGGCTGATGACCTCCGCCGTTCCCGTCGTGGGCATGATGCTGCTGATCTTCGGGCAAGCCCGCGGTTTCTTCCCCGTCGATGGCGATGAACTGCTGCCAGCCCTGTTGGCACTTGGTATCACCACTTTGCTCAGCGGCTTTTCGGGCACGTTCCTGTTTGCGATGGCTGTGGCAGACCCCATCCGCGAGTTGCAGTATGCCATTAACCGCGTGCGCCGCGGGTCCGTGGATACCACCGTCCGCATCTACGATTCTTCAGAAATCGGCGTGCTCCAGGCCGGTTTCAACGAGATGATGCGCGGTCTGCGCGAACGCCAGCGCGTCAGCGACCTGTTCGGCCGTTACGTGGGCACGGAGGTCGCCCGGCGCGCCCTCGAGGAGAAACCCGAACTGGGCGGAGAGGCCCGGCAGGTAGCCGTCCTTTTCGTCGATGTCATCGGCTCCACTGGCTTTGCCGCGCAGCGCTCCCCAGAACACGTCGTGAAGGCCCTCAACGGCTTCTTCGATCGTGTGGTTGATGTCATCCACTCGAACAAGGGCATCATCAACAAGTTCGAAGGCGATGCGGCTCTGGCCGTATTCGGCGCTCCTTTCCCCCTGGAGGACTCGGCGGGCCATGCCCTCGCCGCGGCTCGCGAACTACAACAGCAACTTCGCGGATTGGAATTCGAAGCGGGCATTGGCGTGGCTGCCGGGTCTGTCGTTGCAGGTCACATCGGCGCTCGTGACCGCTTTGAGTACACCGTTATTGGCGACGCCGTGAATCAAGCCGCTCGAATTACTGACCTGGCTAAGGAAACCCCCGGCCGCGTGCTCACCAGTGCTGCCACCCTGCGCACCGCTAATGAGGCCGAGCAGCGCCGATGGACGCTCATGAAGTCCGTAGAGCTACGCGGGCGCCGAGAGATGACACAGCTGGCCCGCCCGCTACGCGAAACGATGGCTGAGGGTACCTAGCTTTCCCTGCAGGTGCCTTTTGTGTGCGGTGCCTAGCCGTTCACATAGCATCGCTATTCACGGCAATTAACCCTTCACTGCTGAGATGGGCAGCCCGTGCTTCCGCGCCCAAGCTTCCCACCACTGCGCGGGCTTGGTGGCGAACAAATCCGCTAGGGTCTGCGCCGAGACATCCCTCAGCTCACTCGCTAGCTCATCCGCCGCGACCGCCTGCATGAACCCATTCACAAAGTGCGGTTCCAACAGCGCCACGGCCACCCATCCCTCCGCCGCCGGGTACAGCGAATACTGTGGCAACGAGCCACCCAGCAACCCGTCCGTCATCAACCCGAAGCGGGCGGGTTCACCGAAGACTTCCGCCATCCCGGCCAGGGCCACCTCCCGGTACGTGCCCTCACCGGTGATGTGGGTTTCGTATAGTGCGGCCATTGCCTCGACCACCGCGCGTTCCGACCCAGCCATATCCGCCACGGGAATCCGCGGCATGATTGGGTTCCCTTCTACGTCCCGGCTCAAGGTCCCCGCATCCGCTTGATACGTCAGGTCGTGCCCGGCCACATCGGCATCCTCCCCGGCATGCCCCACGATCGCCACCTGGCTCAGCCGGGGGAAGCGTGCATGCAGGTCTTCCCACCCCAAGCCCATGCGTTCCAGGGCCGCAGGACGCTGGGAAGTCAGCAAGATGTCGGCATCCACCAGTAGCTCCTGCAGTGCCGTCATCCCCTTCGAATCCTTCAAATTCAGGGCAACTACGGACTGCGTTTGCGTCATTTCCTCGTAATACTGCGGACAGTACTGCGCCATCGGATCCCCGGACGGCGCCTCCACCTTGGTCACATCACCGCCGAGTTCAGCCAGGCGTCGAGCAGCTAAAGGCCCTGGCAGGTTCGGCGCCAAGCTCACGACTGTAAACGCCAAACCCTCCCCCGCCCGCGGTGCTGCCGTGCCTGCTGCAGTCGTACCGGCAGTCTGTTCTTCTCGCTGTGTAGTCATATTCTTTTCTTCCCGACGCCTACAGGTCCCTGGAGATGAGTTCCTTCATAATCTCGTTGGTGCCGCCGTAGATTTTCTGCACGCGAGCATCGGCGTACGCCCGGGCAATGGGATACTCAAGCATGTAACCGTAGCCACCGAAGAGCTGCAAGCAACGGTCAATGATCTCCACCTGCTTGTCGGTGGCCAAGCACTTCACGGCCGATGCGGTGGCGGGATCCAGCTTGCCAGCCACATGCTGCTGAATACAGTGATCCACGAAGGTTCGCACTGCCAGGGCTTCCGTAGCGCATTCCGCCAGCTCAAAACGGGTGTTCTGGAAGGAAAACACGGGCTTCCCAAAAGCATCGCGCTGCTTGGTGTATTCAATCGTTTGCTGAATAGCGGCCTCCGCAGCCGCGATTGCCCCGATTGCGATGGAAAGCCGCTCTTGCGGAAGCTGCTGCATGAGGTAGATGAAGCCCTGCCCCTCTTCGCCCAGCAGGTTACCGGCGGGAACTCGCATATCTTGGAAGAAAAGTTCACGCGTATCTTGGCCCTTCATACCAATCTTGTTGAGCACGCGACCCCGGCTGAAACCTTCCAAGTCCTTGGTCTCAATTGCGATGAGGGAGATCCCGGCATGCCCGGCCCCTCCCGTACGGCATACAACGATAATGAGATCCGCGTGCGATCCATTCGTGATGAAGGTTTTTGAACCGTTGATGACGTAGTCATCCCCATCGCGTTTCGCAGTCGTTTTGATCGCTTGCAGATCAGAGCCCGTACCGGGTTCCGTCATAGCAATAGCGCCCACGTACTCGCCCGAAGCTAGCTTGGGCAACCAACGCTTCTTTTGCTCTTCCGTGGCGTAATTCGTGAAGTACGGAGCCACGATGCCCGAATGCACAAAGTTTCCGAACGAGGAATCGCCCACGTACGCCTGCTCGTACTGCACAACGGCTTCGTGGGCGAAGCTACCCCCACCGCCACCGAATTCCTCCGGCACGGACAAACACAACAGGCCGGCGCTTCCTGCTTTGGTCCACAAATCCCGATCAACTTGTTGGTTGCGGGCCCATTTTTCGAAGTGCGGCACGGATTCCCGGTTAAAGAATTCCCGCGTAAGTACTGCAAGACTTTCCAGTTCGTCCGTCATCCAGGGCGAGCGGTAGTCAGTGATAAAAGACATTGGGCAACACCTCATGAAGCTGCAAACGTTATTTTGCAGGCAACACTAGTTCCCGTCCGCGACACCCGCAGCCGGTTTCAGTAAATTGCCCCGGCACACGACGGCGCGTCAGTACCCCACTACTGCTACACCCATTCGTGCCGCAATCAGCCACACTGCGCGAATCCATGCGGGAGACCGCACCATCCCGCTTCCGAAGCGCCCCGTGCCACGTCGGGAGCCGACTGCCTAGCGAGAGCGCTTAACGGTCCGTTTCGTCAATGTTGGGGGCGCTTTCTTCGTGGCTTTCTTTCCTGTTGACTTCGTTACAGCCTTTTTAGCGACCTTCTTCGTCCCGGTTTTCGCCGTCTTCTTCGTGGTCTTCTTCGCAGACTTACGCGCGGACTTCGCCGGGGCCGTGCCTTCCGCATCCATCTTCGCGCGACGCTCGCTGAGCAGCTCATTCGCGCGCGCGTCCGTCATCGTCTCCGGCGTATCGCCCTTACGCAGGGAAGCATTGGTCGTGCCGTCCGTAACATAAGCACCGAATCGGCCTTCCTTCACGCTCATCGGCTTGCCCGAGACGTCGTTGTCGCCGAGCTGCTTCAGCGGAGGCTTGGCTGCTGCCCGTCCACGTCGCTTTGGCTCGGCATAGATACGACGAGCTTCATCCAACGTGACGGTGAAGATCTGCTCTTCCTTGTCTAGGGAACGCGAGTCGCTACCCTTTTTCAGGTACGGGCCGAACCGCCCGTTTTGCGCGGTGATCAGTTCCCCATCCGAGGGGTCCACGCCGACTTCGCGTGGCAAACTCATCAGCTTCAATGCTTCATCCAGCGTGACGGTTGCCGGTTCCATATCGGAGAACAGCGAAGCGGTCTTGGGCTTCAGTGATGCCTCCACCAGCTCCTTAACACGCTTAGCTTTCTGGTTTTGAGCGGTCTTCGTCTCACGGGAGAGCGGCCTTTTACCCTCGGCCTCGCGCTCGCGGTCTTGCTCATCCCGCTCGGCTTCCCACTGCGCTTCGGCCTTCGTCACAGCCTGGGCTTCCTCGTCTTCCCCCAGCAGCTCGGTGACATAAGGACCGTAGCGCCCCTCGCGCGCCACGATCGTACGCCCGGATTCAGGGTTAACGCCCAACTCACGGCCGCCTTGCGGGGTGGCGAACAGCTTCTCCGCAACCCCCAATGTCAACCCGTCGGGAGTCATAGATTCCGGTAAGTTAGCCCGCTGAACTTCCGGCTCCGTGCCTTCCGGCGCGCCCGCGGGAACTGGCTTCACGCGCTCCAGGTAGGGGCCATAACGGCCCACGCGAACCACAATCGGGTTCCCCTCGGCGTCGTCGAAAAGGTGCAGTGAGTTCACGCGACGAGCATCAATCTGCTCCAAGTTATCACCCACGATATGCTGCAAACCGCCCTGGCGCGGGATGGCAGATGAGGGCGAATCCTTATCGCGTGATTCGTCGCCGAAGTAGAACCCTCGCAACCAACTTGCGCGATCCGTGCGGCCTTCGGCGATGGCATCCAACTCGTCTTCCATCGCCGAGGTGAAGTCGTAATCCACCAGGGACCCAAAATTCTGCTCCAGAAGGCCCACCACGGCGAATGCCACCCACGACGGAACCAGCGCATTGCCACGTGGCAGCACATAACCACGATCTTGGATGGTGCGGATGATGGAGGCATACGTCGAAGGACGGCCGATACCCAGCTCTTCCATCCTTTTCACCAACGACGCCTCGTTGTACCGCGCCGGAGGGTTAGTGGTGTGACCCTCGGCGGAAACCTCACGAGCTTTCAGAGCATCACCCTGCGACATGACAGGCAGGCGCTTTTCGGCATTATCGGCCACGTCCTTGCCATCACCCGTGGAGCTGAACTCCACATATGCCTTCAAGAATCCAGGAAAGGTCAACGTACGACCCGTCGCCGTGAATTCCACATCTTGCGTATCCACGCCGGGGATGTCTGTGGCCTTGGACGACGAACCTGCTACCGTCACCTTCATCGACATGCCCTTGGCGTCGGCCATCTGCGAAGCCACAGTGCGCTGCCAAATCAGCTCGTACAGCTTGTATTCCTCGGCATCGAGTTGCCCCGACAGCTGCCCCGGGGTGGCGAAAGTCTCACCGGCCGGACGAATCGCCTCGTGGGCTTCCTGGGAGTTCTTGACCTTGCGGTTGTATTGACGTGGTGCATCTGCGACGAACTTCGCGCCGTACAACTCCTTAGCCTGGGCGCGAGCGGCTTGCATACCGGACTGACTCAACGTGGTGGAGTCCGTACGCATATAGGTAATGTGTCCGTTTTCGTACAGACGTTGCGCAATTCGCATGGTGCGCTCCGAAGTGAAGCGCAGCTTACGCGCGGCCTCCTGTTGCAGGGTCGAGGTCATAAACGGTGGGTACGGGCGGCGGGTGTAGGGCTTTTCCTCTACCCCGCGCACCTGCAGATCAGAACCAGTGAGGTCCTCGGCCAGCGCCGTGGCGGAACCACCATCCAGGATGACCGCATCAGACTTCAACGTGCCGTCGTCTGCGAAATCGCGACCTTGGGCGACGCGCTTTCCACCAACGGTAGCCAAGCGGGCTTCGAAATGATCGGGTTCACCGTCCAGCCCGCCGGCCTGCAGGATCAATTGAGCTGCAAGATCCCAATACTCAGCGGAGACAAATGCCATGCGCTCGCGCTCGCGCTCGACAATGACCCGGGTAGCCACCGACTGCACACGACCTGCGGATAGGCGTGGCATAACCTTTTTCCACAGCACCGGGGAAACCTCGTAGCCGTACAAACGATCCAGCACGCGACGGGCTTCCTGAGCTTCAACCAGATCCTGATCCAACTCGCGGGTATCTTGCGCCGCAGCCAAAATGGCCGGCTTCGTGATCTCGTGAAACACCATGCGGCGTACCGGAACCTTAGGCTTTAGTACCTCCAGCAGGTGCCAGGCAATGGCCTCGCCCTCACGGTCGGGGTCGGTAGCCAAGTACAGTTCGTCAACCTGCTTCAGCTTGCTCTTGAGGTCGGAAACCTTCTTCTTCTTATCGGCGCTGACAACGTAGAGAGGTTCGAAATCGTTGTTGACATTGACGCCCAGGCGCGCCCACGGCTCTTTCTTATACTTGGCCGGGACATCGGCGGCACCCCGGGGAAGATCGCGGATGTGTCCAACAGAAGCTTCGACGATGTAATTGGGGCCCAGATAGGGAGCGATCTTGCGAGCCTTCGTCGCAGACTCCACAATCACCAGACGCTTGAGATCGTCCTTAGCCATTAGTGTTGCTCACACTTCCTAACTTCACCGAATCACAGGGGCAGGGTTATCCCCTCATTATTTACCTTATGTATAACGCCTACCATGAAGGTTTTTCATACTGGCCTTCGCGTCTCGCCACAAAACCCTACCTGGCTACCCCCGTTGCACTAACGCACATTCGCATCTGCTGAGTGCGCAGGGCGTCGAGATAAAAGAAGGATAAGCAGAGCGAAAGCAGCGGGCGAGAGCACGTAGAACACACAAAACCGCCCAGCCACTACCGATTCAAAGGAGATCCTTTAATCGGGCGGACTGAGCGGCCAGCCGGGCAATAACGTCTTGAGAATTAGTTTTATCGCAACAGTTAAAGCATGAGGCTTTGGGCAAGGCGGTTAAGCCTTAGAGAGCAGTGACGTTCTGGGCCTGCGGGCCCTTCGCGCCTTCACCGATCTCGAATTCGACCTTCTGATTTTCTTCGAGAGTGCGGAATCCATTGCCCTGGATCTCGGAGTAGTGGACGAAGACGTCTGCGGAGCCGTCTTCAGGGGCGATGAATCCAAAGCCCTTTTCCGCGTTGAACCACTTAACGGTTCCCTGTGCCATTTTCTAACCTAACTGTTGTGAAAGCTCGTTCCCCGCCCAGCGATGCGCAAACTTCATTATTGAAGCCGACGACCACAGGAACTACGCACGGAAATACTTCTACCGTGGCTTTATGAGAACGTCTCCACAGTCTGCCACGCAGTGAAGCTTTGCGAGCCAACGGCAGCACAAGCCGTTTTTCGCTAAGCCCGTGACATGCACTAATGTATTTTTTCTACCCCCGTATGGGGAATCGCGGACTGGAGGTGCAGCATGACGGCGGTCGAAAACCGGGGAGAGAATGCTGGACTAGGCGACGAAGTACTCAGCGAACTGCGACGCGCCCTGACACGCTCTACCTGTACTCACGTAAAACACATTCCCGCGCGCGCATCGAAACACGCGGATTGGCCAGATTGGGCGGCGCCGTCGTTGGTGGAGTATCTAGTCCAGGAGGGTATTCAGCAGCCGTGGAGCCACCAGGTGGAGATGGCGCAGCACATCGCGGCTGGCCGGGATGTGGTCTGCGCAACCGGGACGGCTTCCGGAAAGAGTTTGGGTTATCAGCTGCCGATTCTGAGCGACCTAGCGAAGCCGGGGAATTCGGCTAGCGCCTTGTACATCAGCCCGACGAAGGCTTTGGCGCAGGACCAGCGGGCAACGATCGCGCAGATGTGTGTGGAGTGCGACGAATTATCCGATGTGGTGGTGGCGACCTACGACGGCGATACCCCGCCGGAAGCCCGCCGAGTCATTCGCGACCAAGCACAGGTCATCGTAACCAACCCCGACATGCTGCACGCTTCGATCCTGGGGAATCCACAGGTGTGGGGGCGCTTTTTGCGCAGCTTGAAGTTCATCGTCGTCGACGAGTGCCATACGTATCGCGGCGTATTCGGCGCGCACGTTTCGCTAGTGTTGCGGCGACTATTGCGGTTATGCCAGATGCGCCCGGTGGTTGCGCTGGCCAGTGCGACGAGCGTAGATCCGGCGGCACATGCGCGGCGACTGACCGGACGGGCCGATATTCGGGCCGTCACTGAGGATGGCTCCCCCACTGGTGCGACGACGGTAGCCCTGTGGGAGCCGGGGTTGTTGCCACAGGTCGAAGGGGAAAACGGCGCGCCCGTTCGCCGCGCCGCCAATACGGAGGCGGCCGAGATCATGGGACGCGTTATCGCCCACGGTGCGCGCACGTTGACTTTCACCCGATCGCGACGCGGGGCGGAGACTGTGGCAATGGGGGCGGCGGAGCAATTGTCATCCATGGGCCGAGCGGCCGATGCGGTACGCGTGGCGGCTTATCGCGCGGGCTACACCGCAGAAGATCGGCGCACACTGGAACAACGGCTAGATAACGGCGAATTGTTGGGCGTGGCTAGTACGAATGCCTTAGAGTTGGGCATTGACGTGGGCGGGTTGGATTGTGTGATCAGTAGTGGTTTCCCGGGCACGATAGCCAGCTTCCGACAGCAAGCCGGGCGGGCAGGGCGGCGCGGCCAGTCCGCGCTGGTCATGATGGTCGGCGCAGACGATCCGATGGATACTTACCTAGTTCACCACCCCGAGGCACTGCTGGACCGGCCGGTGGAAAATACCGTTTTCGACCCCACTAATCCTTATATCTTGGCCGATCATTTGGTGTGCGCTGCTGCCGAAAAGCCTTTATCCGACGCCGAAGTGGCACAGTGGCAAGGCGAACACGTCGTGGAACAGTTGATCGCAGCCGGGCGGCTGAAGCGCCGGCCCAAGGGGATTTTTGCCAACCTTACGGTGGCTAAAGATGTGCACGCGGGCATCTCCATCCGCGGCGGGGCGGTGAAATCGGTAGCCATTGTGGAATCAACGACGGGCAAGCTTCTGGGCGAGGTCGATGCGGGACGGGCCGTCAATGACGTCCACTCGGGTGCCGTGTATTTACACCAGGGCGATACCTATGTGGTCGATGCGCTGGATTTGGAAGCAAACGTGGCATGGGTGCGCGCGGATTACCCGGAGTACACCACGCAGGTGGTGCGGGAGACAGACATTCGGGTTGTCCGTACCCGCCGCACTCAGTGTTTGGCTGATGGGGTGTGGCTGGCAGACGTGGATGTGGAGGTCTCCCACACGGTGACCGGTTACCGGAAGCGTCTACCCGGCGGAGAAATCCTGGAAGTTGTTCCATTGGACGTGCCACCGGAGCGGCTGTTTACCCGCGCAGTGGCGTACACGGTGGATCCCGAAGTTTTGCGAAGCAGTATGGGATTACCCGAGCCCACGTGGCCAGGTGCTTTACACGCGGCCGAGCATGCCGCGATTGGAATGCTGCCCCTGATTGCAACGTGTGACCGCTGGGATATCGGCGGGGTGTCTACCGTGCTGCACCACGATACGGGCTTGCCCACTGTGTTCGTCTACGACGGGTATGCCGGTGGCGCCGGGTTCGCTGAACGCGGTTTTGAAGCTTTCAGCCGGTGGATGCAGGTCACGAAGGAAACCGTGGAAGCATGTGAATGCTCCAGCGGGTGCCCCTCCTGCGTGCAGTCCCCCAAGTGCGGCAACGGTAATGAGCCGCTGTTCAAGGCAGGCGCGGTGGAGGTGCTGACATTCCTCGCGGGCGCTTCTAGGGCGAGCGGACAGGTGTAGGCGCCCGGCGAGGCAGGGACGCAATGCGCCCCGTTATCGATCACCGATGTACGCAGCGACGACATGCAATTATTTGCCCGCACGATGGGACCCGTTACCGATCACCGATGTACGCAGCGACGAGATATGAGCGCCGGAGAACGTGGCTTGACTTGGCACGAGCCAAAGGTGCCCAGCACCTCACGATTCCCCACATCGAGAGATCCGTGCTGTTACATTGTTTTTTATGAAAAACACTTTTGCTTCGGTAGGTTCTTTGACGTTGGTAAAGACTTCTACTTCGAATGCACGTGGACTGCGCCGACCAGTCTTATCATTCATCACAGCCACCGCTTTGCTGAGCTGTGGCGTTGCCACCTCGGTTGCACCTGCTGTTGCTAGTACAAGTTCTGCGCAGACCCTGGGCTCAGTAGCGGATTTCACCCCGCGGTCAGCGGTAAAGCTGGGCAAGCCGATGCACAAACCCGCTGCATTCCCCACTACCCCAATTGATAGTGGGCTACAGATCGGTTCCCTGCCTGCAACCACCGGCCAGCCCATGAATCTGGCCCCATTGGATGCGCGGGTGGGTTTGAGTGGGGCGTCGAAACAATATAGGTTCTCCTATTCCACGACGAACCAGCACGGCAAGGTAGCGCCCTCGACGGCTGCGGTGTTTCTCCCTCAGGGGAAAATGCCGCCAGGTGGTTGGCCTGTCCTAGCATGGGCGCACGGAACTGTTGGTCTTGGTGATAATTGTACCCCTTCGATGAACCCGCGTTCAGAACGAGACGCGCGCTATCTCAATCATTGGTTATCTCAAGGATATGCGATTGTTGCTTCGGATTACGCAGGTCAGGGCACCGATGGGTTGATGAGTTACCTTAACGGAAAATCCACTGCTGCCAATGTGGTGGATTCCGTGATTGCCGCGCGGAAGTTGGAACCCCTACAGGGGAAACTAGCGAAGCGTTGGGCGGTGATCGGGCAATCGCAAGGTGGTGGCGCGGCGCTGCATGTGGCTCAGCGCGCAACGAAGGCCAGCCGGGCGGCCGGTATTGATTTCCGTGGGACGGTCGCCACGGGATCGCCGGCTTATATCGAGAACATTGTTCTGGCTGGCGGGCCGACGTTCCCGCCGGTGGTCTTGCCGACGGGGTTGAATGTTTATGCGCTGTACATCATGGCAGCAATCAGGGAGGCGCGACCGGACCTCAACGTGGATCAGATCCTCACGGACGAGGGCAAGCAGATGGTGACGTGGGCCGAGACCGCGTGTTATACCCAGATGGCCGACGCGGTTGACGGCACGAATGTAGCACGCGCATTCAAAAAGCCGGTCCGGAGCATCCCGGGGATTCAGCGGGCGCTCACAGCTCACATGGCAACAGCCACGACCGGGTACGACAAGCCGGTGTTCGTGGGTCACGGACTGAAGGACAAAGACGTACCCACTCCGATCGGCTTGGCACTGAATTCCGAGATGTGGCTGAACCAGTTCACCGCTTCACCACGTAACAAGCGAGTAGTTGTTCGTTGGTATCCGACCGATCACGGTGGAACAGTGTATGCCTCAATGAAGGATTCCACGCCATTCCTCAAAAGAATCATGAAACATTAACCGGCAAGGAAATCCTGATGCATTAGCTAACCCAGCTAACCCAGCTAACCCACGGGCCCCGCAAGGGCAGATGCGGAACCGCTGCGCCGCTGATTTACGGTCACTGTCACGCGAACGAATTCGGCTTCGATCTGACACTCACGCACCGACGCATGATTTAACCCCGCAATGGTGTTGGCAACCGCACACGGATCATCACCGCCGGCCAACAGGTCGGTGGCCGCCGACAGCGCTGCAAGGTCGGCCGCCACCGTCGCTTTCTGTCGTGCCATAAGATCCGTCGTACCCACGGCCACGTACATCACCACACTCAGCACCGCGAGAATCACCGTTGCGCCGTAGGTGGTGCTCACAAGATGCTCCTTTCTCTCGGTTCTAATTCCCCCTGGGTCTTCGCCATTCTCGTGGCTTCAGCCATATTTATGGGCTTCAACTCTCTGTGCCCGTTCACCGCACCCTATTCCGTCGGCTCGGCAACCACCACGGCTCCCGCACTGACATCCATCAGGGGTGCATCCTTGCTCACGGTCACTCGCACCACCGGCAATTCCCCTACACGGTCGTGGCTAACCTGCACGCGGGCTTCCGGATCGCGCTGTACCACGTATGCCTGCGCATCCTGCCCCAATGCCCCGGCGCGAGCCGCATCCCTGGCCAACGCCTGCGCAGCTGAATGCTCCGCTAACGTCACAAACCCGGATACGGCCCCGGCCGCCACCAAGGTCATCGCGCTAAGAACGATGGCACCTTCAACGGTGTTCATGAGCCAGTGCTACCGCCGGTTACCTTGTTGCAGCGCCTTTTCAAAAATTCCGCTCAACGCTTGCTCTACCGTGTCCGACGTCACCACCGTGTACAGGAGCGCCCCCAGCGCCGCGGCGGCCACACACCCCAGCGCATATTCGATGGTCGACATGCCCCTTTCGTCTGCCATGTACCCCCTTATCGCCTCCACCAGCTTGTGGAAAGCCGTTGGTTCTTTTCCCGACGCCTCCCCGCGCTCCCCTTCATGTTCTTGCTGGGCAATCGCGTGCATGCCGGTGGAGATGTGCGCGGATGGATCGAGGGCGTCGATGTAAGAATCCTGGTTCATCGTGCCTGTGTTGCTTGCTGTTTGAGCGTTCATGATCGTTGTCCTTTCGTGCAATGTTTCGGTTAGGTTGTGGATTGAAGGTTGACTGACCTGGTCCATGATCGACAGCCCCAGGTTGTGTGGATTGGTGATCACCCGCCGCATTAGATTCCCGCCAGGCCTATCGCCAAGGGCAATAGGCCCACCACCACAAACATCGGCAGGAAGCACAAGGTCAAAGGTGCAGCCAACACGACTAACATCTTTTCGGCAGCTGCCGTGGCTTCGTTGTTCGCGTGTTGCCGCAGTCGTTGCGCTTGCGCCCCTGCCCCCACTGTGAGGGCAGTTCCCGATCGCGTCTGTTGCAAGGCTTGCCTGGCCACGGGGCCAAAACCGGAGTGAGTCTTCAAGCTCTCCCACGCCTGAGTGGCAGCTCCCATATCCAACAGGTGCCCCACTGTAAAAACGACCCGATCAGGTTCAGCCAGTGTGACGGGGTCCCACTGCTGGGTCATCACCATCCACGCCCGATTGGTAGGCATCCCCACCTGCAATGCTGCAGTGAAGATGTCCAGCCCACGGGCAATATCGAGGGAAGTTAAGCCGGCATGGCTGTCGGGGCCGGCTCGGCTTCCCCCGCCTACGAGCTTCCACTGCGATTGCGTGAGAAATTCCGTCCACTGCACCCCTGCGCATCCCAAAAGCGATCCCACTAGTAACAGCACCGCCCCCAGGGGGTTATGGATGAAAAATCGCGGGGTATCCAACCCCATGGTTTGCCCCAGCACCACCGCACCAATCGGAAGGGCCAGCAGCACAGTGACTGTCAGCCGCGCACCTGCCATCGCGGATTCGTACTTCTCTCGGCGCTCCAAGGCGGCGTCGATATCCATGGCATATGCTTCGGCCAGCACCGATAGCGGAATTCCCCGCTCCGCGGCGAGGCCCCACAGTTGGCGGAAGTAACCCAGTTCGCCCCCGCCGATCTGCAAGCGATATCGCGCCACCAGCTGTTGCGCGCGAAGTGCTATGTCCTCATCCTCTATGAAGAGCCCGGCCGCCAGGACCGCGTCTTCCGGCTTTGCTCCCGCCTGGGATTCCCTAGCTACGGCCCCCACGAATTCCCGTTCGAGCTCTACCTCCTGACGGGCCCGTTTGTCCTTCAGCATCCGCCGGACCACGCGGTAAACCACAAAACCCCAGATCATCAGCACGGCTGCGCCGACCGTCGCGTTAATCATCGACATCACCCCCCTTTCGCTTAAATCCCCCGCTAGCGCATTACGCCGCTTGTCGTCCCAGTCCCGTCATAAAGTTGCTCCACCCATCGCATGGGCCATGCGCCCATACCAGCCGCACATCTAGGCGATGCCGGTCATCTAGAGCCAACTGCCCCACATGCGTTAACTTGCGCCCTTCGGAAGTACGCGCGACATGCAGCAACACATCAATCCCATCGGCAGCCTGCCGTGCCAATGCCCGCTCTGGCATCCCCGCCATCGCGCCGAGCGCATCCAATCGCCCGGGCACCGCGCCGGGGGAATTCGCGTGAATCGTCCCTGCACTGCCCGCGTGCCCGGTATTCAGCGCCACCAGCAAATCCGCCACCTCTGCCCCGCGGATCTCACCGACCACGATCCGATCGGGCCGCATGCGCAAACACTGCTTCACCAACGTTTGCATGGTTATCGCACCCTGTCCCTCGGCATTGCCCCGGCGCGCGGTCAAAGAGACCACATGCGGATGCTCCGGCATCAACTCCGGTGTATCCTCCACCACAATGCACCGTTGCCAACCGGGCACTTCCCCCAGCAACGTCGCCAGCAGCGTGGTCTTCCCAGTACCGGTTCCGCCGCTGATTAGCACATTTTTCCGACTATCCACGATTCCCCGCAAGGCCCCGGCCAGCTCCGCGTTGACGAACCTGTCCTTCACCAATTGCTCGATACTCAAGCCGCTGGTTTTCAGCATGCGCAAACTGATACACGTGCCCCCTTGCACGGGTGGCGATAGCACCGCATGCATTCTGATGGCAGTAGCCGGAATATCACTTGGCAGCCCAGTCAGGACCCCGTCCGCATACGGCATGGCGTCGTCCAACCGAGTGCCACACGTCGCCGCCATGTGAACAGCCAGGTTGCGGGCTTCCTCCGCCGATAGTTCCACCGCCAGCTTCTCCATGCCTTCCCCCCGGTCCTGCCACACAGTGCCATCGGCATTGACCACCACATCCGTAACCCAGGGATCCGTCAAGACCTGCCCCAACTGCCCCAGCCCGCTGAGCTCCAGCTGCACTTGCCGTATCGTTTCCACGTCAGTTTCGGCCGGCATCACTTCACTGATCTTTTCCACCGACGCCTCGCTGATCCCCCGTTCCGCCAACCTCAGACGGATGGTCTGCGCGAATGAGTGTGTCATGTCAGGCCACCTTCCCGGTTGCATCTAAACGCAAGCCTTCAATATCCAGGTGGGTGCTGGCGCGTTGCCGTTGGATGACCGTCAGCACTTCCAGTGCCGCGCGGTGCGGGGCACAGCGCTTCACTCTTTGCGTGCCCACCCTCCCGCGCTCAATACCTCGTTCTGCACCTCTCTCTACGTTTTCAAGAACACGCTCGGTGAATGCCCGCGCATGTTGTAAGCCGCTTCGCAATGATCGCGGTTGTGCCCCGGGAATCTGGGCGGCGCGTTCGGCAATGATCTGTGGGGAATCCCGGTAGCAGTTGATGTAGTTTTCTAACTGGCCACTATCGATATCCTTCGCTAGCTGCGGGTCATCCTCAATCACCACCGAGGGCAAGGCATCCAAAATCACACTTGCGAGTGCCAATGTCGCCGAGGAATGCGGCACCTGGCGCAGCACGTACAGCGGTTCCGGCCAACCCTCATCGATGGTGCGCTCACGATTAACGAGCGCGGCAGCCACACCGGCGACCGTCAGCGGACAAACCACTACGTGGGCATCGGGCACTTTTCCCTGCCAACGGCCCGGTTCGTGAGGGTCTGTGCGCCCACAATCGACGACCACTGCGGATTCCTCGATCACCCGCAAGCATTCCGGTAAGTCAACCGGCACGCATTCGTCGCGAGCTTGGGTCAGCAATCGCGTGAAACCAACCTGGGGTAGGCGCTTGAGCTCCGCGTCGCGGTGCAAATCCGCCATACGGGTTCCCGCAACTCGTTCCACTCCTAAGGCAACATCTACTCCTGTGGATCCCGGAGAAGCATCGAGCAGCACCGAATCCATACCAGTCTCCCCCAAGGCGTCGGCCACGAGGAATGCTAACGTCGACGCTCCGGCACCCCCCACGCTGCCACTCACGGCAACCACAGGTGCTTCACCAACACGCAGTAACCGCGCCAGTTCCAGCACACCTGCAGCCTCAAATCCAACCCCGGCTGAGTCTGCCTCGTTAGATCCCCCTTTTCCGGTGCTCGCCCCAACAGAGCTCACCCCGCCAGCACTCGCCCCGCCAGCACTCGCCCCAACAGAGCTCGCCCCGCCAGCACTCGCCCCAACAGCACTCGCCGAATCAGCGCCAGTCACCATCCGATCCAACCTAATGACATGCGCGCTTTCGGCCGTGCACAGTGGCGAATCGTGGTCGGTTACGACCACTGCCGATTCACCGGCTGCAAGATGCGCAGACAGCTGGGTGATGATGGATTCATCTCCAAATGTGTTGAGATACCGTCGACGGCTAACCTCGGCCACCATCGCGGCCTCCTCGGCCCACGACTGATTCTCCACGTCCAGGATCACGGGCCTGCTCGCCCCTGCCCACCCATGAATCCCGGATGGTTCGATGCGATGGCCAGCGTAGGAAAACTCGCGAATGCGCTGCTTAAGACTATGTTCTGCGTACCCCATGGCTGCCAGTGTGGCACCCCGCCGTCGAACCCGGTAGCACCCGAAGGAGGACCTGTGGATAAGTAGCGGGGGGCGTCAAGAAAAAAGAAAAGAAGTTGTGGACAACTCCAAAGTTTGTGACAGATGTGACAGATGTGACATGAAGGGCTGTAGGATCAGAGGCGTGACGCCCTCCAACGAGACCAAAGATGGACAGCCCGCGGGTCAGCCCACCCGTCCTGGACTAAGCCGTCTCCACGACAGCAAGGCCCACCGCGTGCTGGCCATCTTTGATTTGGACAAGACGATTATCGATACCTCGGCGTCCATGGCCTACCGCCGACCTATGGCTGAACGCGGGTTAATTAGCACGTCAGAACTGCTGCGCATGATGGCTTTGCTGGGCAACTACATGCTGACCACGCATACCGAAGAAAACATGAACGCCACGAAAGATGCACTGCTGGGCATCATCAAGGGACGGGAAGAAGCGGCCATGCGCACAATGGCGCAAGATGCCCTCACAGAAGTAATTACTCCCTATATTTACGCCGAGGCCCGCGAGCTGTTGGATTGGCACCGCGAACGTGGGCACGCAATTGCCATCGTGACCGCATCCGCATCCGTCATGGTGGAGCCGATTGCCTCCGAACTGCAGGTCGATCACCTCATTGCCACAGAATTGGGTGTGGCAGAGGGTAGATTCACCGGTGAAGTTCTGCACTTCAACAAAGGCACAGCCAAGGTTGAGCGCATTCGCGCCCTAGCTGAATCTCACGGTTATGACCTAGACGAAAGCTTTGCCTACACCGATTCTGCGACCGATCTGCCGATGCTGGAAATGGTGGGCAATCCGGTGGCCGTCAATCCGGATCGGCCCCTGCGGAAAACCGCGATGTCCCGCAATTGGCCCATTCACAAATTCGATAAGCCCGAACCCCTGTTCGCGCAAGGGGCGGTACTTGCCGGCGCCGGGGCCACCCTCGCGGTGCTCGGTGCGCTGGCGACCGGCCTGGCGTTTTGGGTGAGGTCGCGGGACGAATCTGCGTAGGCGCGGAGCGAGCATCGCGAAGCCGAGGCCGGGGTATAAGAGTCGGGAGTCGCGTGGGCCCGGTGCCGCGGTTCACGGCCCACGGTGCTGCATAGTCGGCGCCGCGGTGTCGCGGGGTCGGGCACCGCGGTGTCGCGAGGTCGGGCGCGGAGGTTACTTCGCGTCAGCGATAGATTTCGCCTCAAGGCTGCCCTCACAGAGCCCCGTTGCGTGAAACACGATCCAATCAGCCACCCCGCTGGGCTCGCCAGAAGCGAAACCTTGAGCCTTGGCCGCGTATTCATCCCGGTGACGATTCCACCACACTTCGGGCACACCTAATCCACGCGGGTCCAATCCGCCAGAAATAGTGGCCAAGCGGGAACACGCTCGGGCAGTGACCCCGTTGGCGTCGGCAAAGGGTTCCAAAGTCAACAGCTCGCCGTGAATGATGGCCGACAACACAACGGAGTTGACCTTGGTCCCGCCCGTAATCAGGCGGCCAAGCAGCTGCAAGCGCGCATCGGTGGCCTTTTTGGGCCGGCCAGGCACAAGAAACTCCGCGCTTCCCGCGACTTTCCGACGGAACGATTCGTCCGACATTTGAGGGCTGGCCACCGAGTTGATCTTCGCAATCACCTGCAATGGGGCACGGCGCCACGTGGTCTGCGTATCGCTGATTCCGTCCGGGGCCAACAACTCCGCAGCGCGCAGGGATCCAGCCAACACGGGGTCCTCCACCTGACCATCCTCCGGCAGTCGTGGCGTACCGCCATCGAGCTGTGCCGAAGCACGAGCTCCGCGCAAAACAGCTTCCGAACCAGTGACATCCCACCCTTTAAGATTCGCACGGTGACGGTGCACGCGCGCCACGTAATCATTGGCCTTATCAACTGCTTCCTGAACTCCGTCCAGTTGCAGCAGCGGTTCTAAGGGATCCACAAATTCAGTCATGCTAGACACAATAATTCACCCCTGCGCGCAAATCGGCGGCAAGCATGGCAAAATGGCTAGAGTCTATTTGATACTTCGAGGAGTTTTGACGTGAGCAAGAACGACAGCGAAGGCCTGTACACCGATCCCAACAGCTTCAATCCACAGGTCAACGCCATTCCACTATCCGATGTGGACACCCACCCTAAAGGCAAGGCCGGCATCAAAGACTTGGTGATGGATGCGTCCTCCCAATTCTCCAGTCTGGTTCGATCTGAGGTCGAACTGGCCAAAACCGAGCTGACCCAATCCGCCAAAAAGGCCGGCATTGCCGCGGGCCTGTTCGGCGCCGCTGGCGTTATCGCCGCTTACAGTTCCTTCTTTCTGTTCTTCTTCCTGGCAGAGCTGCTGGACACCTGGCTACCACGGTGGGCTGCGTTCCTCATCGTCTTCGTCTTCATGTTGGTTCTGGTCGGCATCTTGGCCGCCATTGGCATCAAGCAGATCAAGGGCGTGAAGAAGCCGGAAAAGACCATCGAGTCCGTCAACGACATGAAGGAACTAGTCCCTTCCCGTGGCGCAAACTCCGCCCGCGCGTTGAACAACGAACAGGGACTGTACACCTAGAGTTTTGTAGAGCTTAATGAAACTTCATAGAGCTTTCCTGCGACTACAAACCACGTGAGTCCATGCAGAACCAAGACTTCTCCTCAGCCACCTCCCCCGGTGGCCCCATTGCCCCGGAAGGCACCTACGTGCACTCGCGGGGCATTCGCTTGTATGCGGAACAGCAGGGCCCGAAGCACGCGCCACTAGTGGTGTTCATCCACGGTTTCGGTGGAGGTTGCTTCGATTGGCATCCTGTTTTCCACCAGCTTGCCGATACGAATTTGCGGTTGGCGTCGGTTGACCTGCGCGGATACGGCAAGTCCGATAAAACTCCGCGCGGGTACGACCTCACTACTGCCGCCAGCGACATCGCAGGTGTGGTACGTCGACTGGGGTACGAAAGTGCCACCATCGTGGGCCACGGATACGGCGGCTTAGTGGGATGGACGCTCGCAGCCCAAGAACCGGAGCGTGTGAACTCCCTCATCACTATCTCCTCGGCTCACCCGGTGGTCCTCTCACGCTCAGTCGCCCTACGCCCGAATAGCCAATGGCGCCGGGTGCGCCGCGTCCTTTTCTCCCAGCTCCCTCGCCTGCCGGAGAAGCGTTTTTTGGATAACGACGCCGCGCAGGCCGAGCTCTACTTCCGCGAAGGTACGGCCCCAGGTTTTCGGGATACTCCGCGTTATCACGAACACGTTACGCAACGGCGCCAAGCGATGCAGGTCGACAAGGTTGCCCACTTGGCCAATGAACACGTGCGTTGGCTGTTTCGTTCCCGTTTCCGCCCCGAAGGCGCACAGTTCGACCGCACATTCCCAACCCAAGTGGCCACCAATGTGCTGGCCATCGAGGGGAGTATGGATCCGGGTTACGTTCCCGCCGTCACCCGGCGTTCCCTAGAGCGCGCGCAATCGGGCCGGGCGCAGCTGCTGTACGGCCTGGGGCATTTCGCACATGTCGAAGATCCGGAGGCCGTGGCCGCGCTCATCGAAGCCCACGTCACCGGAAAACAGAAATAGCCGGTGGCTTGCAGCGCCCGCCTATTTCAACACACACTTCCCAGTGGGCACCGGCACCTCTGCCTGCAGTGCTTCTCGCGTGTGCTTCAGTACTTCGTCCTTGGTGAGGGCATAACCCGTTTCTTCATCATTGATATCTGCACCGAAGATCAATCCGAGCACTCGGCCCTGGGCGTCGATCAAAGGTCCGCCAGAATTACCTTCCACAACTGTGCCCCGCAACGAGTAAGCCTCGCGTTCCACACGGTTGGTGGCATAGATGTTGGGGCCGCTGACGGTAAAGCGTTCGCGTATACGCGCGGGTGTTGCCACAAATGGTCCGCCCTTAGGGTGCCCCAACACGATCGCGCTATCGCCGGATTCTGCCGGCTTATCTGCCCACGTTAAAGGTTCTATACCGAGGTTTTCGGAATGCAGGACCGCAATGTCGATCTCGGGGTTGTAGTACACCACGTCCGCCCGTGCAGGCCCCTTGGTGGTATCCAATTCCACTTGGTTGGTACCCGCCACAACGTGGGCATTCGTCAAAATGGTATCGGGCTGAATCACAAATCCACTGCCCTGCAGCAACCGGGAGCATTGGTTGGCCTCGCCCACCACCCGGATGATGGCATCGCGGGACTGTCGAACAGCCGGAGCTCGCTGCAAGGCATTATCCGGTGCTTCTACCTCGCTCGCCGGGAGTTTATCCAAAGGCCCGGCGATTAGTGGCAGGCCCGAGTTATTCAGCATGGTAGCCGTCCGCGACGGCAAGTTTTCCATCCATTCGGGCACCACGGTTCCCACTGCGCTGAGGATCCGGGAATTCCGCAATTCCTGACCGAAGTTCGATTTGTTGGCCGAGGCAATCGGAACCAAAATTAACCAGATGACCAGCAGATATGTCACGACCTGGACCACAGCACCCACGGCCGAATCGACGGTGATGCCGGTGCGTGTGCGAATCTTATCGCGTAAAGATGCACCTGTTCCTGAGCCCATAAGGTAACCCGCCACAATGAGGATCGTCATCGTAACAATGGCTACGATGAGGCGTGTTCCGCTGTTATCGCCAATGCGTTGATTGGATTGTTCAAGGACGTAAGGCAAGAGTTGCACGCCCAGTACACCGCCAAGCAGCACGCCTACGAACCCTAGGAACGCGGAGAGCCCGCCTTGCTTCCACCCAGAAGCTACCGCGGCGATGATGACAGCAATGAGTACACCGTCGAGGATCATCGATCCGGAAGATCCTGAGGTCATGGTGCTCCTCCCTGTGGACCAGCGGCCCGGAATTGGTTCTTCATGGTTTGCAAGGACTCGCCGTTGGACGATTGCTCCAACGCGTTGAATAGGTCTACCACGGGTTCACCGGCCCAGGGCCGTTCCCACCCAGCAAGTCGCACGATGCTATCGACAATTCCTGCCGTGAATCCCCACAGCAACCTGTTGCCGATGGAAAATGCAGGCCCGGACCACTGCATGAACCCCACGCGGAAGCGGTGTTCTGGATCGGTGAGGTGCGATAGGGCAACCATCTCCACCCAATCGTTTTCCGGGCTTGCCGGGTAGATGTCATGGGCGGCGGGCCAGTAGGCCAGCACGGGCACTACCGCGAAGTTAGTGCGATCGATGTACACCGGTTGCATGACTGCCAACGGTGTGACCGATTGCGGATCCAAGTTAGTTTCCTCCCAGGCCTCCCGCAAGGCCGTGGCGATGGCATCGCGATCCTGAGGTTCCCGCCGACCACCCGGAAACGCCATTTGACCAGAGTGGTTACGCATCGTGGCCGCGCGGTGGGTCAGCAGCAAGGCAGCATTGTGGGGTAGCGAGCGCGCAGGCCCGTTGGGCCCTTCATTCTCACCTGCGTAACCGGCATCACCGGCCTCGCTGACCCTGCCTGCACTGTCGGTCTCTCCCCCGCTGCCAGCACCACCCGCACCCACCGCCTCTACCTCGTCGGCATCGCTAAAGAGCACCAGCACGGCCGAATATCTCGGCGCAGCACCGTCTTTCCCCACCTCCGGCACAATCCGCGCCGAATCGTTCAGCGCCTCATGGATATCCCCCGACCGCGCCGTCTTCGCCAACTCCTCGATCCACTTCGGCAGATCATCGGGCAAAGGAGGCTGAGTGGCGTTGCGCTCCAGCCACTGCTGCTGGGTCGTCGTACTCTCTTCAGCCTGTTCATTCAGGGCCCTAGCCTGCTCATTCAGGTCCCTCTGCTGAGTCATCGGGCCTCCTCCGGGTTACCTTCTAGGGCGAGTGCAACCTCTTTTTCTAGATCATCCACATTGTCGAAGGCTTTCGCGATCAATTTGGCTCGCGTTCCATCCCCGCGGTACACCACCGTCAGTGGCACCACTTTCGGCAGTTTCCCCAGCGCATCAAACGTGTGAGAAGAATCCTGGAAGCTAGGGAAATTGTGCACTTTCACATCGCGCAGCATGTCGGCACCCGCCTGTGCTTTCGCATCCAAGTGCACCCCCACCACATTGTATTCAGGGTGTTTTTCCCGCAGCTCCTGCATCACCGGCAGTTCCGTGCGACACGGCCCACACCACCACGCCCATACATTGACGATCGTCGGTTTGCCAGCCACCGCCGCCGCCATCGACGTGGAGGCTTTCACATCCGCACCCGTCTTTTCCGCAGGCAACTCGCCGCCCTCCGTCAGGCACGGCAGCTGGATCTTGGCCAATTCCGAGTGAGGGGAGAAATCCCCGCTGCCCGTTGGGCAGGTTACAGGCTCGTGGACTTGGACGTTGGCTTGCTTGGCTGGGGGCGTGGGGGCGTCGGTAATTTGTTCCGACGCCAACGGCGGCGCTTGACCTTCGTCCGATCCCTGCAGTCCCGCGATGAGTGGGATCGCGGCGACCACCAGACCAACTACTACGGTGGCCGCGATCAACAGAGCCCGAGCGCGAGGCGAGACCTCAGGGGCTGGTGGCTGGGCCAGGTTAGCGCGGGAATCTAGGGTATGTTGCGAGGAATTATCATTCATGAGAATCCTGCTAATTTTAGCAATCGTTCCCGGTCGTTGGATTTTATGAGCTGCGCTGCTTCCTCCGGGTCAATCGGACCTGCCTGCCCGAAGCTCGGGCATTGGCGGGCGAGTAAGCAGGCACCGCACGCGGGCTTTCGCGAATGACAAACGCGGCGGCCGTGGAAAATTGCCCGGTGGGAGAACTCGGTCCATTCTTTCCGCTCTATGAGGTCCATGAGGTCGCGCTCTACCTGCACGGGATCCTCAGAGTCAGTGAGCCGCCACCGGCGCGCCAAGCGCCCAAGGTGTGTATCGACCGTGATTCCCGGAATATCGAAGGCGTTACCCAGCACCACGTTGGCAGTCTTTCGCCCCACTCCCGGTAGGGCCACCAAGTCCTTGAGGTTATTCGGAACCTGCCCGTCGTGTTTATCTACAATGGCCCGGGCCAAGCCCAGAATGCTGTTCGCTTTGGAACGGTAGAACCCCGTGGGGCGGATGATCTGTTCCAGCTCCTCCCGATCTGCCTCGGCGTACGCTTGAGCATCGGGATAGCGCCCAAATAACCCCGGTGTGACAATATTCACACGGACGTCGGTACACTGGGCTGAGAGCACAGTGGCTATCAGTAATTCCAAAGGATTACTGAAGTCCAACTCGGCGTGCGCGTCCGGATAGGCTTCGGCCAACATCCGGTTTATTTTGCGTGCGCGTCTGGTGGTGCCAAGCGGAGTTTCCTCGCCCTTGAAAGCCCGATGGCTTCCGGGACGGGGTAGTGAAGGTCGTTTCGTCGACGGCGACTGGGAATCCGGCATGGGATCCACCATATCGCGCAAGCAAGACATCAATGCTTGTAGCGTGTTTAGACGGACTGGACGTATCGCAAAGGCCCCCGGGCTTAGAAGCAAGCAAGGCCCCAGGTCTTAAAGGAAAGTAGAGGAACAAAGGCAATGTCCGAAGTATCGGAGATTCTGTCTCGTGCAGGCATTTTCCAGGGTGTTGACCCCACTGCTGTTCGTGCGCTCATTGAAGAGCTAGATACGACGAAGTTCCCTCGCGGCACCACGATTTTCGATGAGGGCGAGCCCGGCGACCGGTTGTACATCATCATTAGCGGCAAGGTTAAGCTGGCTCGTCACGCTGCGGACGGTCGCGAGAACCTGCTGACCGTGATGGGCCCTTCCGATATGTTCGGTGAACTGTCCATTTTCGATCCTGGCCCACGTACCTCGTCGGCTGTCTGCGTGACCGAAGTAGTCGCGGCCACCATGGATTCCTCCATGCTGCACGATTGGATCAAGCAGCACCCCGAAATCTCGGAGCAGCTGTTGCGCGTGCTGGCCCGTCGTCTGCGTCGCACTAATAACTCGTTGGCTGACCTGATCTTTACTGATGTGCCAGGGCGGGTGGCGAAGGCGCTTTTGCAGCTCGCGAACCGTTTTGGCATTCAGGAAGGCCCCGCTCTGCGCGTGCACCATGACCTTACGCAGGAAGAGATCGCCCAGCTGGTGGGTGCTTCGCGCGAGACCGTCAACAAGGCCCTCGCAGAATTCGCCCACCGCGGATGGATCCGCCTGGAAGGCAAGTCTGTGTTGATTTCGGATACGGAGCGGTTGGCTAAGCGTGCTCGCTAAATTCGCGCGCTGGGTTTGCTTGCAAGGCACGCGCCTTAATCGCGCAGCTTAGGTTCATTCGCCACGCGAGCCCATTGGGTTCGGTAATCAATCCCCCCCAGCATTAACAAAAAAGGGGTTTAACCCACTGTTCCCGGTGGACCAAACCCCTCTTAGCTGAGCCCCTCCGGGGCCGGTGGCCAGCCCCGTATGCGAGGTTCAGCCACTTTCCCCTCCTTGGGGCGTGCTGTTACTCTCCCTTGAGGAAGCGCAATGTGACGCGCGTGGACTGTGCTGCCGCGTTGCGCAGCACTGGATCGACGTCGGTGTAGATGTAATCGACGATCTCACCCACGTTCGCATCCTCACCGAGCTCCTGCAGAGCTTCTTTTACCTGCTGCAGTCGCAGCTCACGGCGTTCAATGTAACGCTCAGCGATGGAAGCCACATCAGGCTGGTCAGGACCGTGTCCCGGCAGGAGCGGAATGCCCTTGCCGCGTTCCTTAATCTTTCCCAGGGTCTCTAGGTATTCCCCGAGGTCACCATCGGTCTCCGAGATCATGGTGGTGTGGCGACCGGCAATGGTATCACCAGTCAAGATAGCTTCCACATCGGAATCGTCGTCGCCACCGTTGGAGTGAATGAAGAAGCTCACGCAGTCGCGGGTGTGGCCCGGGGTGTGCACAACCTCAATGGTTGGTGTCAATCCTTCGAAGGAGATGATTTCGCCATCTTCCAGTTCATCGGCTGCGATACAGTACTGCTTTTCGAAAGCGCGTACGGGCGCACCGGAAATCTGGCGGAACCGCTGAGCACCATTGGCGTGATCAGCGTGGCGGTGGGTGAGCAACACCAAGGCAATTTCGCCATCATCCTGAGTGGCCTTGGTGTTGAGGACATTCAGGTGCCCTTCATCTTGCGGTCCTGGGTCCACAACGACCGAGACCCTATCCTCAGGGCCACGGATGACCCAGGAATTAGTTCCCTCCAGGGCGGCGTAGCTGGGGTTAGGTGCTAGGACGACGCCGACGTTTGGAGTGACTGGACGTAGTTGGCTGTACGCGGGGTGCTCCATGACTCTAAGCCTACTTCTTCTGCGCTACTTGGTGGCTACCTGAACAATGATTTCTACTTCAACGGGGGCACCGAGGGGCAGTTCGGCAACCCCGACTGCTGCGCGGGCGTGGGCTCCCACCTCAGGTCCGAAAATCTCTCCTAGTAGCTCACTGGCCCCATTGAGCACTGCTGGCTGACCATTAAATCCTTTAGCTGAGGCGACGAAGCCGTTGACTTTCACGACTTTGGTGACGTTATCGATTCCCACCAGGTCGTGAATCGCAGCGAGAGCGTTGAGGGTAGCCACGCGAGCCTGTTCGTACGCAGCTTCCTCATCCACTTCGTCCCCTACGAGACCAGTGACCGGCAGTTTTCCTTCAAGGAAGGGAAGCTGGCCAGAGGTGTAAACGAACCCACCAGCGTGTACCGCCGGCACGTACGCGGCGACGGGAGCTGCCACGGAGGGCAGCTCAATTGCTAATTCTTTAAGCTTGTCCGTGAACGCCATGCCAATCTATCCCAACTCGCGCTTGAGGTAAGCGACGTGCTGCTCGCCCGTGGGGCCAGGGAGCACAGAGACCAGCTCCCAGCCGTCCTGTCCCCAGTTATCCAAGATCTGCTTGGTGGCATGTGTGAGCAAAGGCACGGTTGCGTATTCCCATTTAGTCATGCCTCCGAGTATAACGAAACGCTCGGACAATCATTTCTGTCCGAGCGTTCAACGGTGCTGGTCAACCGCATCCCCTAAGGATGCCTATCTGCCGCGATATTAGCCGAGCGGTGGTTGATGTGGGGTTAGTCAGCGCCGATGACCGCTGATTTATTGTACGGTCTTCGCCGCTTCCAGCTGACCTGCGAAGAAGTCCGCCCAGCTAGTGACTTCTGGGTGCTTACGCAGCAGGGCACGACGCTGGCGCTCGGTCATGCCGCCCCACACGCCGAATTCCACTCGGTTATCCAAGGCATCCGCTCGGCACTGCAAAACCACTGGACAGTGCCGGCAGATCGCGACCGCCTTGCGCTGCTCCGCTCCCTTAACAAAAAGCTCATCCGGATCCACATTCCGGCAGTGCGCGAGGGTGATCCACTCGCCGCGGTTGTTAAAGGACTCACGGCTGGTTACCTGGTCGGCGGGCTGGCAAGTTGGCTTACTTACCGACGCCTTGCTGTCAACAGCAGCGGTGCGAGCTGGGCGAGCGAGAGATGCAGTCATGGTTACTCCGAGAAACCCTTCGGTTGAAAAACTTGTTTTCACGTTGGACGTAATCTTATTCACACGTTTTTAGAAGTGTCGAATGGGTCACATTTTGGGGGTGAGGACCATACGTATTACAAAGTTGCGCTAAGGCGCTCCCCGTCACTGCGCAACTCGCCCCACAACGGGCGCGCGAGGGGAATTGACTCACACAATCGCCTCATCTCCGCAGCTCACAGTGATTTCGGCGCGGAAGACCGCGAGTGAAAAGCGGGGAATCTTAAACCCCAAGGGGCATAACACAACTGGTTTTGACGATTTGAGACGCAGCTCACAATTTTCACCCCCGCTCACCTAGTCTGTCCGGCATTTTTCGTCAGTCTCATTTGCCCCGGCTTTCCCTCCAACCCAGTTGTTGCGAGATGGAGAGCCCCCTCTGATTGCTGCACATCGTCGACTAGGGTTAGTCGATGTGAATACTTCGACGTCCCTCGCCAAGATGTTCGCCGCCATAGTCGTGGGTGGTTTGTTACTCGCCCTCGCCATGGTCCCCTTCGCGGGTCTTAGCGGCTGGGCCGTTAGCGCGACCAACAAGACGATGAACTCGAATGTGCAGGACATCTCCGCCAACGATGATCTACCCAGGATGTCCAGCATCACTGATCGTTACGGCAACACGATGGCCTACATCTACGACCAACGTCGTGTCGAAGTAAAGCCTGATGAAATCTCGCAGAACATGAAAAATGCGATCGTGGCTATCGAGGATCGTCGATTCTTTGAACATGCAGGCGTCGATATAAAAGGCACCCTACGCGCCGCGGCCGCCAACGTGACCAGCGGCGGTGTGTCCGAAGGAGCGAGTACCCTCAACCAGCAGTATGTGAAGAATTACCTGCTGCTCGTGAAAGCGGAATCTAGCGAACAGCAGGCCGCGGCAATCGAAACATCTATCCCGCGCAAACTGCGCGAAATGAAGATGGCCAGCGAATTAGATAAGGAGTTCTCCAAAGACGAGATCCTGACCCGGTACCTCAACCTCGTATCTTTCGGCAATAACTCTTTCGGCGTGCAAACCGCCGCACGGACATACTTCGACACCAACGCCAAAGACCTCACCATTCCCCAGGCCGCGCTGTTGGCTGGAATTGTGCAATCGACAAGTCGCCACGATCCCTTCACCAATCCCGATGGCGCACTCGCGCGCCGCAATGCAGTGCTGGACGCGATGGCAAGCACCGGCAAAATCTCCGCCACCAACGCCGCTCGGTATAAAAAACAGGGCTTAGGCGTGGGCAAAGAACCCAAGGCAGATGCAAACGGTTGTATCGGCGCAGGTAATGCAGGTTTTTTCTGCGATTACGTGCTGCAGTGGCTGGATTCCAAAGGGATTGACCGCGACAAGGTCGCCAAGGGCGGATTGACCGTTCGCACAACGCTGGATAAAAAGGCCCAAGAAGCTGCGGATAAGGCTTCAAAGAACCACGTCTCCGCTACGCAAACCGGCGTGGCTAGCGTGAGCAACTTCATTTCACCAACGGGCAATGGGCACGAAGTTGTCGCCATGGCATCGTCCCGAAACTACGGCCTTGATACAAAGAAGAAGGAAACCGTCCTGCCCATCACCCATTCCCTCCAAGGGCACGGAGCCGGTTCGGTTTTCAAGATCTTCGCGGCTGCCAAAGCTATTGAGCAAGGCGCAGGACTCAACACCGTCCTCGACGTTCCTAACCGAGTGGACGTGGACAACATGGGTTCAGGCGGCGCGAAGAACTGCCCACCCAGCAAGTACTGTGTTGAAAACGCCACCTCCTACAAGCCCACCATGACGTTAAAGGAAGCCCTAGCTACCAGCCCGAACACCCCTTTCATAACCATGGCGGAAAAGGCCGGGGTAAAGGGCATCGTGGACTTGGCTGTCAAGATGGGCCTGCGCAGCTACGACGACAAAGGTAGCCACGGAGATACCAGCATCGCCAAGTACACGAAGGACAACAACCTAGGTTCCTTTGTGTTGGGCCCCAATGCGGTCAACCCACTGGAACTATCGAACGTGGCGGCTACCTTGGCCGATCACGGACGGTGGTGCGAACCGCGTCCAGTACTCAGCGTCACCGATCACGCTGGCAATGAAGTGTCTTTAGGTAAGAGTAACTGCGAGCAAGCCCTGAACAAGAACGTTGCCGATGCGTTGTCCAATGGCATGGGTTCGGACATTTCCTCCGGAACCGCAGCAGGCGCCGCGGCCAGTGTTGGCTGGTCCGGTCCCATCGCTGCAAAGACGGGTACCACCGAGACAAGCTTTTCCGCAGCATTTATGGGCTTCACTCCGCAATGGGCAGGTTCCACCTACATCTTCAATGACGGCGGAAGCTCCCAAAACCTGTGTACCTCCCCCGTGCGCCAATGCGGTGAGGGCAACTTGTACGGCGGTAACGAACCCGCGCAAACCTTCCTAGAAGCATCGAAAACCGGAGTAGCAGCCCGTGGAGGCCCGGGCCTTCCCAAGTACGACCCCAAGTACAACACGGGTACAAACCCGGAAAAGTTCGCTTCCAAGAACGCCGGTGCAAGCAGTCAAGGTCAAGCATCCGCGCAGCCACAGCGCAGGAACGGTCCATCGCAAGGACCCGCGACTCCACCTGGGCTTCAGGACTTTGAAAACCAGATCAACGATCTGCTGAATCGGCTGCAGTCCTTCGGTGACCAAGCCGCCGGCGGTCGCCCATCCCGCAGGTAAGGTGGAGCATCGTGATACCCACCGACCAAACTTCCAAAAGTCGCGTTGTCACCAGCTTGTTAGGCGCCACTGCAGGCTTGGCAATAACCGGGCTGGCTACCGCCTACCTGGCTAACCGCGAAATCCGACAATTCGAGATGCACGAGGTCACCGTGCCGGTTTTCGAACCCGGCGCGCTGCCCGAAGGTTGGGGTTCCGTACGGGTTCTGCACATCAGCGATCTTCATATGCTGGCGGAGCAGAAAGCGAAGGAGGCATTCCTCGCAGGATTGGATACCACCAACCCGGATCTGGTCATCAACACCGGCGATAACTTGGGCTCCAAAGACGGTGTGCCCACGGTGGTCCGCTCATTGAACGACCTAATGGACCGACCAGGCGCGTTCGTTTTCGGCTCTAACGATTACTTCGCTCCCCGCCCGGTCAATCCCTTCATTTACCTACTTGGGAAAAAGCGCAAGCCCAGTGAGGAGAAGCTTCCGTGGCGAGGTATGCGCGCTGCCTTCGTAGAACGTGGTTGGCACGATGCCACCCACCAACGTGTGGAGTTCACGATCGCCCCAGCGGGTGTTGCTGAATCTGACTACGCGCGCGAAATCAAACTAGCCATCGCGGGTGTGGATGATCCTCACCACCACCTGGACGATTACGATGCCATCGCCGGGCCCGCCAACCCCGATGCGGATCTGAAGATCGGTCTGAGCCACTCCCCCGAACCTCATATTCTGGATCGTTTTGCAGCTGACGGGTACCAAATTGTTCTAAGCGGTCATACTCACGGTGGCCAGTTATGCCTGCCCGGTGGGAAGACGATCGTTACCAACTGTGGAATCGACCGCGGTCGAGCCAAGGGGTTATCGCGATGGAGTGAGAAGATGTGGCTGCACGTAACCAATGGTTTGGGCAACTCCAAGTACGTGCCATTCCGCACCTTCTGTCGCCCCAGCGCCACGCTGCTACACTTCGTCGAGAAGTAGACCGGAGCCCGAGGAGAAAACCCAGCACAGAGGAATCCCCACTCGAGAGCTAGCCCCAAGCTCAGCGCGAGCCCCCGCCCAAGACCACAGCGATAACGTAGGGGCGCTTTGCGCCGTAACATCGCTGGGCGATATAGTTGTCAATCGTTACAGCGAATGGTTTTCGCCCCGTTTTCTACGGAAAAGCCAGATGAGATTCCGCGTGGAATAGCAGGCCCGGGGCATGAAATCTGGAAGCGGTAGCCAGCCGGGGTATGGCGCAGTTTGGTAGCGTGCTTCGTTCGGGACGAAGAGGTCGCAGGTTCAAATCCTGTTACCCCGACCATTATTTTTGACGGTTTCGGACTTCTCATTGAAACCGTTTGGGAAACTGATTCCTTCAGCTCAACCCACCGCTTCGGCGGTGGGTTTTGCCATGTCCGGGTTAAGGGGTTAGGTAGGGGGTGAGGTAGCAAAACGGGGTTAAGTGGCACAACGTGCACCCGCCGACTTTCCACCCGAGAGAGGCACAATGATTCGTTTTTCATCTACCTAAACACGACGAAAGCCTTAGAGCAACGATCTGTCGTTGACGCGGCGCCAATACCCGCTGGCGCTCGGCCTAAAAGCACTAATAAACAACCATTCAACAACTGCAAACAACTGCGCAACAACCTGACAACAATCAGGCACCGCCACGTTGAGCAGCGCAAATGCCGCATGATGGCGTGGTGTCCGCTCTGAGATGCCCGCACACAGTGGCCGCGATGCGCCCTAGTTGTTGTTTCGTTGTGCCCAAGTTGTTTGAAACAACTTCCTGGGGTTTTGCAGTGATGAAGGGATTTCAATTTCATCGCCACAGCCCGCACCCCCACCCCGCCACAGTCCTCACCCCGCCTCGCAATAGCCCGCACGCCCATCCCACAGCAGTCCTCACCCCACCCCGCAATAGCCCGCACCCCCACCCCCCTTATGGGTGTGGAAAAGCACCTGCTAGGATTTCTTAACAGTCGCATAAATTGCAATCGCGGTGCATGCAGCGCCACAGTCACCTTCGACCATGATGTGTGGTTGTTGTATGGGCTGGTTTCCCATCCAACCGATCTATTGACTTTCGGGGTGTTGCTTAAACGTGGCCATTCTCGCCATTCCCGCTGTCCTTCTCATCGCCCTAGCCTGCGTCCCCTTCCTGGTTAAAATCCTCGATCGAAACGCAGGTTGGCCACTCGCGATCGCGTTCTTAGCCCTGGCTGGTTTCTTGATTTCGAAAGCCGAAGAAGCCCTGCACGGGGCCGGGGTTTTCTGGACGCACACGTGGATCAAAGGCTTCCTTGCAGGTAGTACTTCCCAAGATCCAACGGGCCTCACATCAGTTCCCGAAAACGTCTCACGCAACACCGCTTTCAGCGGCGATATGCAGATCACCCTGCGCCTGGACGCGCTAAGTCTCGCTTTTACGCTCCTCGCGCTGATCATCGGCGCGATCGTGTTCATCTATTCCACGCGCTATCTGCACCGCGGCTCCCGAATCATGAGTTTCTATCTACTCATGACCACCTTCATGGTGGCTGTGGTTATCCTGTTCCTCGCTGATGACGTAGTCCTGCTGTTCATCGGTTGGGAGCTGGTCAGCTTGGCCTCCTTCTTCCTTATCGCCCGCGCCGGCTCCAGCGGTGAGGCGGGTTCCATCCGCACGCTGTTGCTCACGTTCACAGGCGGTCTCTTCCTCGTCGCGGCCTTGGCGATCATGGTGGCCACCACCGGAACCATGAGTGTCACCGAAATCATCTCGTCCGCAGAATGGGAAAACGAGCCCGTGCGAATCGGCCTCGTCGCTATCCTTGTGGCGCTTGCTGCGTTCTCCAAAGCCGCGCAGATCCCGTTCCACTTCTGGCTGCCAGAGGCCATGGCTGCCGATACCCCGGTCTCGGCATTCCTCCACGCTGCCGCCGTGGTGAAGGCCGGTATCTTCCTGCTGCTGCGCTTCAACGCGCTGTTCAACGGCGTGGCCATGTGGCACTACATCCTGATCTGTGTGGGTATGGCCACCGCCGTCATGGCTGCCGTGTTTGCCATGCAAAAGACGGACTTAAAGAAGCTCACGGCTTATTCCACCGTCTCGCAACTGGGTTGGATCGTAGCCACGATCGGTGTGGGCACCCCGTTCGCCATCTCCGCCGCGATCGTACACACGGCCGCTCACGCGCTATTTAAATCCTCCCTGTTCATGCTGGTTGGTGTGGTCGATCACCAGGCCGGTTCGCGCGATATTCGCCGCCTGGGTCCCCTGTGGCGCCAGATGCCGTTGACCTTCGTCTCCGCGGTTATCGCTGCGGCCTCCATGGCTGCTATCCCACCTACCTTTGGCTTCGTATCCAAGGAAGGCATGTTGGAGGCCTTCACCGAGGCGCCGTTTAACCGCATTGGAATTGGCATTCTGCTGACGGTTGCGGGCGTCGGTGCGCTAGCTACCCTGTTGTACTCCGCGCGTTATGTTTTCGGGGCGTTCGTCGACGGTAAGCGCGATATGTCGCACGTGAAAGAAGCTCCACTTTCCTTGCTGCTACCTGCTGCGTTGCCCGGTGTGTTCAGCTTGCCGCTGGTATTTTTCATGGGGTCAGCCGATCATGCCATCGACGCCGTGGTCAAGGCCACCGGCGCTGGCGAGGCCCACACTCACTTGGCGTTGTGGCACGGGGTGACACTTCCGCTGATCATTTCCTTGCTTGTCATTGCCGTAGGCGTTGTGGCAGTTGTTAACCGACGCCGCGTTTTTGACCCACTGGAAGATCGCCGCTTGGGTCTCGTTGCAGGTGAGGACATTATTCAGAAGACCGAGGACCTCTCGGCGCGCCTCGGCAAACTGCTATCCCGTCCGGCAATCTCCATTGCACCATACCGCCACGTCGTATGGATTTTCGCCATGATCATCACGATGGCGGCTTTCGCGATCATGGGACCAGGCCGTTTGGGGGGCCTCACGGCTCTCACCCCGCGTGTGTCCGGTATTGACCGTCCCGAAGACCTCATCGGCCTGGTCATCGTCGCAGCTGCAACCATCAGCCTGACGGCCACGCGGTCGCGCTTCGCATCGGTCATCCTGGTGGGGGTTGTCGGCGCGGGTGTGTCCTGGGTCATGCTCACCTTGGGCGCTCCCGATGTGGCGCAAACGCAGCTGCTCGTGGAGTTCTGCGTGGTCGTCATCATGATGCTGGTCATCCGCTACCAGCCGCGTCTGTACTTGCGCGAGGGTGAAAACCGCACGAAGTTCGCCACCACGCTGGCGGTTGTTATGGGCCTGATCACCTTCTTCGGCGTGTGGCTCCTCATCGGTCGCCACGATAAGCCGCAGATTGCGCAGTGGTACTTAGAGAACACTCCGGAGATTTCCGGGGCGAACAACGTAGTCGCCGCCATCCTCGTGGAATTCCGTGCTTTCGATACGATGGGCGAGCTCATCGTGCTGGGCATGGCCGGCATCGTCATTGCTGCGATCATCGGTTCCATTCCGCGATCGCCATTCCCCGGTTACGGCCCAGGTTCTACAGCGGAATTGTTCCGCGCACCGGGCACGCAACGCTTCCCGGACGTACACAAGGTCCCCGAGCTAGCACCGTTTTACTCCAAGTACCTGCGCTCGACGTACTTGAACTCCATCGCCTCTCGCTTGGCGCTGCGCCCACTGCTGCCGATCCTGTTCATCCTGTCCGCAGTGGTGTTCTGGCGCGGTCACCAGGCCCCCGGCGGTGGCTTCCTCGCAGCTCTTATCGCTGCGTGTGCACTGTTGTACGTCTACCTTTCCCGAGCCACCGCCCGGAAACTGGGTAGCGATGAGATGGGTTACCGCTTGGTGGGTGCCGGTGTGCTGCTGGCCCTTGGTACGGGCTTGGCCGGTTTCGCCAAAGGTAGCTTCCTGGCCCCGATCCACGGAGAGGTCGCCGGTGTGCACCTCACCACGTCGCTGCTGTTCGATGGCGGTGTGTACCTGGCAGTGATCGGCCTGATTGTCATCGTGGTGAATCAGATGGGCGGCCGTGAACGCCCCGGTGTCAACCCTGCCGATATGCCTTTTGGTCGACGCCAAGCTACATTCAGCCCCAAACTCAGCAGTCTTAAGAATTCCCGTGAACACCAACCTGTTGAGGGCAAGCGCGCGGATAACGCCACCAAGCTCAGCCCCGTGGCCATTCACGCTGGTGGATCGCATGTTCCACTGAATCCCAGCGCAGTCAAAGAACACGCACAGCGCAAGCAGGATTCAACTGAACCTGACATACAAGGTGCAGAAGACACACGGCACAAACAACGCTCAGTCACACCTCACCAGCAAAGCGCTGAACACGCACAGCGCAAGCAGGATTCAGCTGCCTCTGACGATGAGAGACCAGCGCGGGGAGAGCAGGGCGTCGGTAAAAAAGAAAAACCGAGGACCGTAAACAACAGCACCCCCGACGAACTACATAACAACGAAGAAGGAGACCGCGAACAATGATTATTGCTGCGATCATCGCCATCCTCGTTGCCGGTGGTGTGTACCTCGTGATGCAACGTGGCATGATGCGCCTCATCTTGGGCGTGACGCTCATCAGCCATGCGATCAATGTGTTGATTCTGGCCACCGGTAACTCCGCGTGGCGCCAAGATCCCCTCATGGATCGCGCGACCGCAGGTGAAGCTGCCGATCCTCTACCGCAAGCGTTCGTACTGACCGCGATCGTGATTTCAATGGCTGCGACGGCCGTCATGTTGACGTTGACGGCCCTGGGGCGTGATGACGATACCCGCCATCCGGAAGATCCGGAGCGCACCGCACGGCGCAACCGGGTGCTCAACACAACGGGTCATGGTTTGAACCGTGCGGGATCCGGTGACCGCCTGGCGAAGCAAGCTGCCGACCAGCGACTCAGCGAAGAAACCGGCCAGGGTGTCGCCCGCGGTGCAGACCGGCGGATTCAGAAGGAAAAGAAGAAGGAAAGTGGTGCCTAAATGACCTCCGGAGCTCTTCTTGCACTGTTTATTGTCGTCCCCCTCATAGCCGCCGCCGTGGCAGCGATTCTGCCGTGGGAACTGGGTCGCCGCGTCCTTGGTTTTGCGGTCCCTACCGCCGGAATCGTGGGGTCCGGGGTGCTACTCGCGCATGTCGCCGGTGATCAGCCCACGGTGTTAGCGGACAACGTAGGTGCCTTCCCCGGCGGCATCTCCATTCCCCTGGCCGCCGATACACTGACCGGAATCATGCTGCTGACCACCGCTATCGTGTGTCTCGCAGCTACCTGGTTCGCCGACATCGTGGGTGAAACCCGCGCGCGTTTCTTCCCCGCACTATCCCTGATGCTGATCGGTGGCGCGTGGGGTGCGCTGCTCACCGCGGACCTCTTCAACCTGTTCGTGTTCATCGAAGTCATGCTCATGCCCTCGTTCGGTTTGATCGCGATGACCGGCACGTGGGCGCGCCTATCGAGTGCACGCATGTTCATCATCGTGAACCTAGTTACCTCGCTGGTACTGCTGACCGGTGTGACGTTGACCTACGGCGTGATCGGCACCACCAACCTGGCGGCCCTGGCGGGTTCGGCCGGCCCACGCGGTGGTTTGGGTTTTGCCGAGGGCGTACCAGGTAGCCAGTGGCAGCTGGTCGTTACCTTGGGCATGGTTTTGCTGGCCCTCGCAGTGAAAGCGGGCTTGGCTCCCGTTCACACATGGCTGCCACGTGCCTACCCGGCAACCTCGCCGGCCGTAATGGCCCTGTTCTCGGGTTTGCACACGAAGGTTGCGGTGTATGCCATCTTGCGCATCTACATGACCACCTTCGAAGGCGATACATCGTGGGCGTGGGGAATCCTAGCACTGTCGGTACTGGGCATGATGGTTGGTTCTTTCGCGGGACTGGCTGAATTCTCGGTACGCAGCGTAGTGGCCTACCAAATGGTCAACGGTATTCCATTCATGCTGGTAGCGCTGGCGTTTTTGAATAACCACCCACACCTGATGCTCAGCGCTGCCCTGTTCTACATGCTGCACCACATGGTGGTTGCCGCAGCGCTGATCATGTCCTCGGGCGCGATCGAGGAAACGTACGGCACCGGCACACTCAAGCCACTATCCGGAATCATGCGACGGGACCCGTTTGTGTCCGTAGTTTTCGCTGCCGGTGCTCTGGCGATCGTGGGGCTGCCGCCATTTTCGGGCCTGTGGGGCAAGGTTGGGCTGGTCATGGGCATGGCCTTTGATGGCTCCTGGAAGGCGTGGATCGCCATCGGCGCGATCATCGTCACATCTGTCGGCGCCCTGTTCTCGATGATTTACGTGTGGCGCGAAGTCTTCTGGGGCCGGCAGATGAATAAAAATGAATGCCCACCTGACCTGCGCGTTCCCACTAGCTATGTTATGCCCAGCGCAGCCATGATGATCCTGTCAGTGGCTATGTTCTTCGGCGCTGGCCAAGTGTACGAGCTAACAGGTAAGGCAACAGATAGCCTCACCGATACCACCGGATATGTTCGCGCCATCATGGGGCCGGACGATGCCCCGTCAGTGGGACGTGTATTGCCCCCTGGACCTTCCGGTATGGATAACGTTCCGGCGGGAATGCGTAGCGCGGCGGATGCCAATGCCGCAAAGGAACGCGAAGAACGCCGTGAAAGAACCATCCCCGAACAGCACAGCTCCACTGACCCCCGCGTGGATTCGCCCCAGGGTAAATCCTCCGAAGCCGAAACCCGGAAGACAGGTGAATAAGCCATGAAGCCGTTGAAAATGGGTTTTCACGCACTCCGTTACGGCGTGTGGCTGGTTGGGCAAATCCTCAAAGAGTCCACGGTCATGGCCATGGATACTCTCGGAACCGGCCGCCACATCGCACCCGTGGTGATCTACTATCCCCTGCGCATCCGCAGCGAGGTAGAAATCGCTGCGTTCATTACCTCCATCACCATGACCCCCGGCACGCTCGCCCTAGGCCTTACCGGCCCCAAGGAGGTCGACTACGGTGCAGCCGCGGGCGGGGTGAACCGCGACGATATCTCGGCGGTCACTAAAGCCGAGTTTCGCACCCACGGTCTCGATAACGTCCAGCGCTTCTTGGCCGTGCACGCGATGTACGGTCTTAATCCCGAGGAGATCCTCAGAGACTTAGCGGATATGGAAGAGCACCTGGCTCCGTACGTTAAGCACATCCCGCAGCGGTTCCACGTGAAGCATCTGGTGGAGCGCGGTCGCCCCGGCCCTCGTGGTTTCCGCGGCAGCCGCGGTGGTCGTGCGTCTGATGAGACGGTCTTTGACGTGGAGAAGGTGGATTCCACACCGCACGCCGTGGGGTTCGTTTCGGATATTCTGCGCCTCGATGAGGAAGAAAAGAACCCGGAGGACCTCAAGGACATGAGCCGTGAGGAACGCTACGAAGTCGCAGCGCGCAATGCCGAGCGCAACAAGGACCGTGCGCCCGGCGGCCATCGCAGTTCCGGTGTTGACGATTCCGGCCAGGACACTTCCGACGACACCGGCAACGGCAGCGGCAACGGCACGAATGCGGCCAAACGCGCCAGCGCTCGTCGCGTCCGACGCGAAGAGGCCAACATTGCCGCCGCCCGCGCTGAGCTACATGAGACCGACCGCGCGGGTACGTCCTCATCCAGTCGGAAGGCGAGTGACGGGGTAGTTGGTGGCGTCGATAAAAATAACCAGTTCTACACCGATATCGATACCTTCCACGGCGACCGGCTGGGCAGTTCCCACCCCGATCGTCAGGGACGCACCAAGCCGGGTGAGACGCTGTACGACCCGCTGTATCCCCGCAATAACCCAGACGAGGACGATGTAGACGGCTCGCAGAAATTCCTGGAAGATCCGTTGCCGTGGTACGTCAAGGACAGCCAGAGCCGGGCCAGTAAAGAAAAACGGCGCAAAAACCGTGCCAAGAAGGAGCGGAGGAAACACCAGTGACCCCGACAAACCTGATGACGATTCTGGCGGGCATCGCCGGGATGATCTTGGTGGTGAGCCTGTGCACGGTTTTGTACCGTGTCACTACCACGCACAACGATGCCCGTCGCGCTGTTCTGGGCGACATGCTCTTCATGACGATGGCCGCGTTGTTCCTGTGCTATTCGCTTACGCACCGCACGTCCATCACATATGAAGTCGCGCTTTTCGCCGGGCTGTTCGGCCCCCTGAGTACTTACGCTTATGCCCGCATCATCACCCGAGGGAGGCGCTAAATGTCCGCTGTTTCTTTTCCTTTTCATGTCGACGCCACGTCCAGCACTTACAACGTGGCCTTCTTGGCAGCCGCAGGTGAAAAAGTAGAGTTCCATGAACCCAGCTGGCTCGCCGTCATCGTTGCGGGGGCGCTGGCCATTATCGGTGCGATCTACGTACTGGTGAGCGCCCGCGCGATGTACCTAGCCCCCGATGCACTGTCGCAGTTGAACATGGTGGGCCCAGCGGTGGGCGTAGGTATGCCCCTATTAATTGCCGCGAACTTGGTGTATTCGTGGTCGATTGAGGGGTTCGTGCTGGGGCACTGGATTCGCGCGATCGTGGCGATTTTCGCGCTACTCATTATGAGCGCTGTGGGTTCATATGCGATGGGGCGCGCCTTGCACGCGACGCACTGGGATCACACGGTGCCGCTGTCGGGTGGTCAGCGGCCGAAGGAGCCTCGTTAGCGGCGACAACGGGAAAGCCGTCGCGAGTCAGTGAAAACACTGGCTGGCGACGGCTTTGTTATACCCAGGGGCTTTTGCAGTATTAGTTACGCCACAGTGGCCTTGACCTCGGGGTCCACGTTGCCGCGCATTGCCTTGGAGTATGGGCAGAATGCGTGTGCCTTATCTGCCAGTTCTTGTGCCTTGTCCTGGTCCACACCGTAGATGGTGACCTCGATATCAGCGGTGATCTTGAAGCCTTCGCCGTCCTTGTTCAGTGCGCACTCGATGGCGACTTCTGGCTGGCGGTCAATTTCAACGCTTTCCTTGCGCATGATGGCCTGAAGAGCGCCGTTGAAACAGGCGGCCCAGCCCGCGGCTACAAGTTGCTCTGGGTTGACACCGTCACCGGAGCCACCGAGTTCCTTGGGTGGGCGGACATCGAGGTCGATTTGGCCATCGGTGGTCTTTACGTGGCCGTCGCGACCGCCACCGGTAGAAACTGCCTTTGCTGCGTAAAGTGCATCGCTCATGTTCAGTCAATCCTCCTTGGATTTACGAGGTTCTTCTGCCGTCGCCCAGCCTACGCCTCATTAATGGGGGTGGCAGCAGGGTTTCTGACCTGTGGTTACCAAGCAACTTCTTAGTTCTACACATCAGCTAGGTAGTCCACTACCGCGCTGGTAACCTTACGGGCATGTCCCAGCACCGTTCTTCCCAGCATGAACGAGACGCTGCGGTTACCGATCTAGCCCTACGCGCAGCCGCCGGTGACCGTGGCGCGCTCACTGAGTTTATCGCTGCGACCCATGATGACGTGTGGCGCCTTCTAGCGCACCTCGCCGATACTGACCGCGCCGATGACCTCACCCAGGAAACCTACTTGCGCGTGCTCAGCGCACTACCCCGTTTTGCTGCGCGATCCAGCGCGCGCACGTGGATCCTTTCCTTGGCCCGGCGCGTGTGGGTAGACAACATCCGTCACGATATGGCCCGTCCCCGCAGCACCGGTGCAGAGCTGGAAGACGTGGCGCAAACCTCCGTCTCCCCACAAACCACGGGCGGTTCCGCATGGGCGGAATGGGTGGATACCCGCGCCCTCATCGATCAGCTGGACGAGCAGCGCCGCGAGGCCCTTATCCTCACCCAGATGCTGGGCTACAGCTACGAGGAAGCCGCCCATATCGCGAACGTCCGGGTGGGCACCATCCGTTCACGCGTGGCCCGCGCCCGGGCTGACCTTGTAGAGATGGCCACCGTAGCAAAACAACAACCCCGCGCCGCTTCGTCCTCCTAAGGCAGCGCTGGGGCTGACCTTGTAGAGATGGCCACCGCGGCAAAACAACAACCCCGCGCCGCTTCGTCCTCATAAACCCGCGCTGGGGACCAACTCCGCACTGCACCACCTCTGTCGGGTGTCCTCGCTAGGCTGGTGCCCATGTTCAATGCATACACCACAGGCTTGGCCACCAAGCTTCGCTCCACCACACAGTTTCACTACACCCTCCCCTACACCACCCAGCAGCTGTGGGATTACCACTCCCGCCCAGGGGTTGTCGCCCGCCTCACCCCGGGTTACAGCCGTATGAAGGTCATCAAACAAGCCGATAATTTACGCGACGGCCTCACCGTTTTCGACCTTCCCGCCCCAGCCCTCACGTGGAAAGGCCAGCACGACCCCGCAGCTTTCGCGGATGGCCACCAATTTCGCGATGTCTGCAAAACTCCAGGTCTCGGGGCACTTTCGGGTTGGACCCACACGCATATTTTTTCCGACGCCACCCCGGGCCCAACCACGCCCTCCCTACAAATCACGAACCTCTTTGAATCCGGTGCCGGCTCGGCGACTATCACCGACAAAATCACCACGAACCTACCCGCGTTCCTTGCCACGCGGGCTTTACGACCTGTCTTTTCCTATCGTCAGCACCAGTTGCAGCAAGACTTACAGCGCGGCGAAGAGCTCGCCGCGCTTGCGCCGCAGCCGCTGACCGTTGCGGTCAGCGGTGCGTCCGGCCTCGTCGGCACCCAAGTCTGCGCGATGTTGAACCAACTAGGCCATAAGGTGATCGAGCTCAGCCACCATGCGCAACACGATTCCGCCACAGTACGCGCTTGGAATCCGAACTCCCCTTCCCCGAACCTGCTGCGCGACGTAGATATATTGATTCATTTGGCGGGTCACCCCATTGCTGGGCGGTTCACGGAAGACCACCTCGACAAGGTTGAGGGATCGCGCGTGGGACCCACCCAGAAGCTAGCGCAGTTAGTGGCGGAAACAGACAGCGTCAAAACATTTGTTTGCGCTTCTGCCGTGGGCTTTTATGGGCATACTCGCCCGAATGAGGTTGATGAACAAGCTGGTGTTGGTGAAGGGCGGCTCGCGGGCGTCGTCAAAAAATGGGAAGAAGCAACGCACGCGGCCACGGCAGCCGGAAAGCGGGTAGTGAGTGTCCGCAGTGGGCTTGTGATCGCCGGTGGGTCGCCGTTGGTGGATTTGTTGCAACTCAATGTGCGTATAGGTGGTGGCAAGCTGGGCTCCGGCCGCCAGCATTTTGCGTGGATAGCGATTGATGACGCGGTGGATATCTACATCCGTGCTGCGCTGGATGAGAAACTGCGCGGGCCAGTCAATGCGGTGGCACCGGAAATCGTCACGAATGCGCAGTTCACGCGACAATTAGCGAAAGTCGGCGGGGGCTTTCCGCTCATTCCCGTGCCGGAAGCCGCGCCGAAGCTGCTGTTAGGTGAAGATGGTGCGCGGGAATTGGCTCTGGCCGACCAGAATGTGGTGCCGAACGTGTTGTTAGATCTTGGCCACCGGTTCCGTTATCCGACGGTGCGTTCGGCGCTACGGCATGAGCTGCTGCGCGAGCGACTGCTGGGATAGCACTTGGTAGAGGCTGGTTGGTGCGGGTGGCTGGTACATGCTGGTTGGTGCGGGCGCGCACACGTGAACTGATCGATGCGGTCCGCTGATCTAGGGCGGCCAAGCGCCGGGTGGCAAGCTCAACTCCGGCTGGCACAGGGCGGCCATTTGATAGCCTCTCCATCAATGCCACGCTGCAGTCGTGTGATCAACGCAGTGCAGTCGTGCTGGGCGTGGACTGTAGCAAAGCCGCCCCCAACGCTCGATCCGGCCGAGCGTGCAGTCGTGCCGAGCGTGGTCTGTAGACTCAGGAACATGACTCAGACCAGCGATGCTTCTGCCCCCGTTCTCGGTTCTGCGCCCGGCGAATTATCGTCCGCGCCCACATTGCTGCACTCCGCTGACAGGGATGCAACTACTGGACTGCTGGTGCTCTCGTTCGGTGGTCCAGAACAGTCCGAACAGGTTGTCCCGTTCTTGGAAAACGTCACCCGCGGTCGTGGAATCCCGCGCGCGCGTTTGGAAAAGGTCGGGGAACACTACTTCACGCTCGGTGGTCGCTCCCCCATCAATGATCAAAACAAGCAGCTCATTGACAATATTGCCCGAGAGCTGCAGGAACGGGATTTGCATCTGCCGGTGTACTTCGGCAACCGCAACTGGGAACCCTACGTGGAAGATGCCATCACGCAGGCCGCGAAGGACGGCATTACCCAGCTTTACGTCTTCGCTACCAGCGCGTGGGGCGGGTACTCCGGTTGCAACCAGTACCAAGAAGACATAACCCGCGCACTGGATTACTGTCGCAGCGCCGGTATCGCACCGCCCGAGGTACAACGGTTGTCCCAATTCCACGCAAACCCCACGTTCATCGCAGCTTTTGCCACTGCAGTAGACCGAGCCCGGGCTAGCCTGTCCCAGGACCACGCGGCCCAGGCCGACTTGGTGTTCACAGCGCATTCGGTACCAAACGTCGCCGATGAAGCCGCTGGCCCCCACGCCTTCGGTGGCAACCTGTACTCACAGCAGGTACTGGATGCTTCTCGCCTCATCCAGCAGGCCAGCTCCTTCGCGGGACAACCCGGATCTGCTGCGGATATCAGCTGGACCGGGCGCGTTGCCCGGCATGAAAACGTTGGCGGCCGCGGCGATGGGCCAGCCCATACCGGTGTGCCCGTAGAGATCGACATGGGGCCAGGCACGGAATATGACGTGGAATTGGTATGGCAGTCCCGTTCCGGTTCCCCGCACACGCCATGGCTGGAACCCGACGTGTGCGACCACATCGAGGCTCGCGCGGCAGCTGGCAACACTCGCCCCATCGTGTTGTGCCCCGTTGGGTTCATCACGGATCACATTGAGGTGATGTGGGACCTTGATACCGAGGCCAAAGAGACCGCCGAGGAAGCCGGAATCCCCTTTGTCCGCGTAGCCACCCCAGGTTTGACCCCCGAGTTCGCCACGATGGTGGTTGACCTACTGGTTGATGCGATGGGCGCTGCCGGATCAAACGCATCTGAGGCATCTAGCCCGTCAAGCGCGACCCGTCAGCTCACCCCTGATCAGCAGGCCGCCGCGGACCTCGCTGCGAAGCTATCCACCGTGCCTGATTTCGGCTGCACCACCAATGGCAAGCCCTGTGCGCCCGGATGCTGCGGCTCCGCACGCTAGACACGCACTCTAGACCCGCACTCACGTAAAGCCCATTCACCGCGATAGAAAGACGATTGCCGAAAATCAAATGACTTCACCAACTCCGCACCACGACGGCCCTGATGCTGATGCCAGGGCCACTGGGTCCACCTCAGCCACTGCGCCCGACCCAACCCCGCATGCAGCATCGCCCGGCCCGGCTCCACATGCCACCTCAGTCACTGCGCCCGACCCAACCCCGCATGCAGCATCGCCCGGCCCGGCTCCACATGCCACCTCAGCTACTGCGCCCGACCCAACCCCGCATGTAACATCGCCCACCCCAGCTCCGCATGCCACCACAGCTACTCAGCGCTGGGCCTTCCTCGGCGTGGTCTCCCTGGGATTGTTGATGATCAGTATCGACAATTCCGTCCTCTACACCGCGCTACCCACCCTGCGCCGCGAACTGCACACTACCGAACTGGAAGTCCTCTGGATCATCAACACCTATCCCCTGGTGATCTCCGGTTTACTGCTCGGCACGGGCACGCTGGGGGACCGCATCGGGCACCGCAGGATGTTTGAAATTGGCCTAATCCTGTTCGCCCTCGCATCCATTGTCGCCACGGTAGCACCCAATGCCGAGTGGTTAATCGCTGCCCGCGCGGGGCTTGGCGTCGGTGCAGCAATAATGATGCCCGCCACGTTATCGCTGATCAGAATCACATTCACCAACGTCCGTGAGCGCAACACAGCGATCGGCATCTGGGGTTCCGTGGCGACGATCGGCTCCGCCTCAGGCCCCGTACTCGGCGGCTTTCTGCTGGAACACTACTGGTGGGGCTCGGTATTCCTCATCAACGTTCCGGTCGCAATCCTGGCACTGCTGCTCACTTTCTGGCTCGCCGGCCCGAACCGCCCCAACCCTCATAAGCCGTGGGACCTCCTCACATCCATCTACGCGATGATCGCAATGGTTGGGTTGGTCTTGGCCATCAAGCAGGTCACCCACCGGCCCCTCAATGCGGTGATCATTGCCGTGGCCGTACTCATGGTTGTTGTGGGCACTGTTCTTCTTAACCGACGCCAAAAGAATCTGACCGAACCCCTCCTCGCCTGGGACATCTTCCGCAATCGTGTGTTCACCGCGGGGTTCCTCGGTGCCGGCGGTGCCATGTTCGTCGTGGCAGGCCTGGGGTTGCTCACCAGCGAGCGTTTTCAGATCGCCGCGGGCTATTCACCACTGGAGGCAGGGCTGCTCACGGCCATCGTTGCGGTGGCGGCTTTCCCGGCCTCGGTAATCGGAGGCGCAATGCTGCACCAATTGGGCTTCCGCACGTTGATCAGTGGTGGATTCCTGCTGATGGCTGCGGGTGTGCTGTTGGTCGTGCAGCTGGGATGGTTGGTCTATCCAGGTTTTGTCCTGATCGGATTGGGCGCGGGAACGACCATGTCGGTGACGTCGTCCGCGCTCATCGGATCCGCACCAGCGCACCGCTCTGGCATGGCCGCGGCCGTGGAGGAAGTATCCTACGAGTTCGGTTCACTGATTTCCGTGGCCATTTTGGCCTCGCTGCTGCCCATGTTCTTGCGTTTCACCGGGGATTACGATGCGGCCTACGCGCGGACGCTCGTCATCGCAGCGGTGTTCGCGCTCGCGGCTGCGGTGCTTTCGGCGGTTCTCTTAAGGGGTAATCCGAAGGAAGGCGACTTCGCGCAAGACTGAGCGCGAGCTGCCGAAACACGGAAGTCCCAGCCCCGCGGGCGTTATCTGGGCGACCTACCCACAATGTGCAGCAGAACTCTAACAAAAACGCGCAATTCTGTCGGAGTTCTGCTGCACTTTTATTCTTCCGTGCGAGGTTCAGCGCACCAGCAGCCCAAAGGCACCCAACTACTCCACGCCAGCGTTATCTGAACGACCTCCCCACAGCCCAAAGGCGCCCAACTACACCACGCCGGCGTTATCTGGACGACCTACCCACAATGTGCAGCAGAACTCTAACAAAAACGCGCAATTCTGTCGGAGTTCTGCTGCACATTTTAAAAAAGGGAGGTGTGGGCGTGGATGGGGCAAGGGCGCGTGCGGACGCAGGGGTCAGCGGGTGGGCACGGATGGACGCCGCAGGGCACAGAGGTCAACGTGTGGGAGTGGACAAGGGCGCGTGTGGGCGTGGATGGGGCAAGGGCGCGTGCGGA
>NZ_KV786169.1:42776-52952 GCF_001806865.1 Corynebacterium sp. HMSC28B08 | reverse complement strand
CGCAGGGGTCAGCGGGTGGGCACGGATGGACGCCACGGGGCAAGGGCGCGTGCGGGCGCAGGGGTCAACGGGTGGGCACCGCGGGCGCGCGCCCCGACTACTTCACCAACAGCTCCGCAATCTGAATCGTGTTCAGCGCCGCGCCCTTGCGCAGATTATCGCCCGAAACGACAAGTACGAGGCCACGGTCATTCGCCACCGTCTGGTCCTGGCGAATACGCCCCACCAGGGAGTCATCCTTGCCGGCTGCGGCGAGGGGCGTCGGTACATCTACAACCTCAACACCTGCGGTGGCCGTCAGAATATCCTCGGCCTCCTGCGCGGTGATCGGGTTGGCGAACTCCGCATGAATTGTCATCGTGTGACCAGTGAAAACGGGCACGCGGACGCACGTGCCAGCAACCAGCAGATCGGGGAGGCCCAGAATCTTGCGGGATTCATTGCGCAGCTTCTGCTCCTCATCAGTTTCCAGGGTCCCATCATCCACGAGGTTGCCAGCCAGTGGCAGCGCATTGAAGGCGATCGGCGCGACATAAGGATCGGTGCTGGAAGCCTCCAACGCGGAACCATCTTCTACCAGTGCCTCGAGGTGATCCAGATTCGCCTTAGTCTGCTCGATCAACGCCCGCACACCCGCCAGCCCCGAGCCAGATACGGCCTGGTAGCTGGAAACATGCATCTTGATTAGGCTCGCCTTGCCGTGCAGCGCACCCATCACGGGCATTGCGGCCATGGTGGTGCAATTCGGATTCGCAATGATGCCCTTGGGTGTGTTCTTGGCAGCCTCCGGGTTCACCTCTGACACGATCAGGGGAACGTCCGGATCCTTACGCCACGCCGAAGAGTTGTCCACGACAATCGCGCCGGCTTCCGCGAAACGGGGGGCGTGCTCACGCGAAGTGCCGCCACCTGCGGAGAACAGGGCAATATCGATGCCCTTAAGATCTTCCGTGGATGTTGCCGCTACGTCCTCCACCACGATCTTCTCGCCTCGGAAATCGATTTCCTTTCCTGCCGAGCGCGCAGAGGCGAAGAAGCGCACCTTGTCCGCAGGAAAGCTACGCTCCACGAGGATGCGACGCATCACGCGCCCAACCTGCCCGGTGGCACCAACAACGGCGAGGGTGGTCATGATTCAATATCTCCGTTCTTCCGTCATAGCTGCAACATGAATTGTGAAGAATTCAGCTATGAGCACGCAGTTAGCTATGTGCACGTCGATATAGACGTTAGTACACGAATCATACCTAGCCCCCGAAAAGTCCACCCTAGGTAGGACGCATACGATGCATAGCCGTCATAAGTTAACAGGGGTAGGCACGAAACCCTCACCTCACCGAAAGGACAACTATGCCTAATATTTTGATTCACGCCGCCGAGGACACCACTATTCAATGGGCCTCTGGCGGGTTCCTGATCCTACTGGCCGTGCTGGCCCTCGCATGGCTGGTCTTGTTTATCGCGGCGATGTTTAGCATCCTGCGCTCCGCTAACTACGGTGCGGGCGGGAAAGCCATCTGGATCCTGATTTCCCTGGGACTTCCCCTGCTGGGTCCGATTGCGTGGTTCATGTTTGGCCGCGATAGCACGGCTTAGCGGGGAAGCAGGGGCGAGAGCAGGGCTCAGCCGCGGTGGCGAAGCGGGAACACCCGCGCGGCACAACCGCATGGCAGGGCACAACCGAGCGGCACAACCGCATGGCAGGGCACAACCGAGCGGCAAACCCGCGCGACAGGGCTCGGCCGCGGCAGACCCGCGCGGCAACTCTACCGCCCGGTGCCGGCGTACACAGTGGCTTCCTCTTCCCCACCCAGCTGAAACCGATCGTGCAAAGCCTTCACGGCCTTGTCCAGCTCCGTATCGCGGATCAATACGGAAATGCGGATTTCCGAAGTGCTGATCAGCTCGATGTTCACACCCGCATCGCGCAGCGCCTCGCAGAAGTCAGCGGTCACGCCCGGGTGGGACTTCATTCCCGCACCGACCAGGGAAACCTTGCCCACGTGGTCATCGAACAATACATCTTGCCAGCCCGCGCTTTCAGCCATGCCCTTGAGGATCTGCATAGCGCGGGATGCATCCTCGCGTGGGCAGGTGAACGTAATGTCCGTGCGGTTGGAATCCAGTTTAGAAATGTTCTGCAGGACCATGTCGATGTTGATTTCCGCATCCGCTACGGCACGGAAAATCTTCGCGGCTTCGCCTGGGTTGTCGGGGATACCCTGAACCGTGATCTTCGCTTCGGAACGATCGTGTGCAACGCCGGTTAATACTGCTTCTTCCACTGGGATATCCTCCATTGATCCGCTAACTAGGGTGCCTATGTCCGTGCTGTACGAAGAGCGCACGCGCAGTGGCACGTTGAAAGCGCGGGCGTATTCCACGCTGCGGAGCATGAGCACCTTCGCGCCCACCGCAGCCATTTCCAACATTTCTTCGAAACTGATTTTATCCAGCTTCTTTGCGTCCCTCACGATGCGCGGATCGGCGGTGTACACGCCATCGACGTCCGAGTAGATCTCACACACATCCGCGTTCAGCGCGGCGGCGAGCGCCACCGCCGTGGCATCGGAGCCACCGCGGCCCAAGGTGGTTACGTCCCGCGTCTCGCGGTTCACACCCTGGAAACCCGCAACCAGGCAAATTTTGCCCCTATCCAGAGCTTCTTGGACCCGACCGGGCGTCACATCAACAATGCGGGCGTTTCCGTGGCGCTCGGTAGTTAAAACACCCGCTTGCGAGCCTGTGAAGGACTGCGCCTCGGCGCCGAATGAATCGATGGCCATCGCCACCAGCGCGTTCGAGATCCGCTCGCCAGCCGTCAACAGCATGTCCATCTCGCGCGCCGGCGGCACGGGATTAACTTGCTCAGCCAACTCCAGAAACTCATCGGTGGTATCGCCCATCGCGGAGCACACCACTACCACGTCATGTCCTTGGCGCTTAGTCTCCACAATCCGTTCGGCTACGCGCCGAATGCGCTCAGCATTCTCCAGCGACGATCCGCCGTACTTCTGGACGATCAGTGCCACGGGGCACCCACCTCTCGGTCTTTCGGGAATTAGGGCTCATCTAAAACAGTGATAGTTGAGAGATTACAACAAGCCATGGCCGACGTTTCACGGAACCACGCAGTCGTTTAGCCTATGGTGTGATGAATACTGATGACGTACTGGCGATCTTCTTTGCCCTCGGGTCCGCATTGACCATCGCTTGGGGCACTGTCGTGCGTCACCGTATCGCCGAGCAGAACGGAGAATCCAACCCCGAGACCTCGAATGTGCCCATCTTGGCGGCCATCCGAAAGCCATGGTGGTGGGCTGGATTATTCAGCGCTCTCTTCGGATATTTCCTGCAGATCGTGGCTTTGCGGTTCGGATCCCTGCTTATCGTGCAGCCCATTCTGGTCCTCAAGCTGATGTTCACGTTGCCTTTGGCTTCCAAGTTTGATCACCGCCCCATCTCCAAGTCCGAAACGTTGTGGGCCACCATTTTGAGTATCGCCGTCGGCGTGTTGGTTATTTTTGGTAAACCGACGCCCGGCTTATCCGCCCCACCCGCAGAAAAATGGGCGATCGCTGTGGCTATAGGCGCGGTGGTGCTATATGGCATGTATCGCTTCGCGCGCATTCAGTATCGTCGCGAAAAAGCGCTGGTGTTCGGGCTTATCACCGGCGGAATTATGGGATACTTGGCCGTGCTGTCCAAGGCTGTGGTTGATGTGTGGGTTCACAGTGGGTTCACGGGTCTGATCGCCAGTTGGGAACTTTATGGCCTGTTGTTCTGCGCCGGGTTGGGTACAGCTGTCCAACAAACGTCGTTTAATGCTGGCGCTTTGAAAAACTCATTGCCCGCAATGACGATTGCAGAACCCATCGTTGCGTTCACCCTGGGTTATGCGCTGCTTCGCGAGCAGTTCCGCGTGACCGGTTGGCAGTGGTCCTACGTCTTGCTGTCTATTGTGATCATGATCGTGGGGACTTTCGTGCTCAGCCGCAAATCGGTGGAGGATTAGCGGGGCTGCGCGCGGGGCAGTCGACGCAATGCGGTCTGCGCGGGCGGGACTCGCGACGTGCAGCGGGCTGCGCGGGGAGCGGGCTGCGCGGGGAGCGGGACAGTCAACGCACCGCGGGCTGCGCGGACGGGGCTCGCGACGTGCAGCGGGCTGCGCGGGGAGCGGGGAGTAGGGAAGCCCCGCTCGCCGCGCGAGCCCCCCGCACCGTGTAGACGATCCGTCGATTCACGCCATCGCGATCACCGAAGCTACTGCCGCGATACTTCCGGAAGCAGCGGCCATGCCTGGGAGGGTTCGCTTGAATCCGTGATGCAGCAGATCGTTGGCGATGACTGCCGGCAAAATACAAAAGACTAGGTTCTCCAACCGGTAGAAGTGAACGTTGAAATAACGCATCAACACATATTCACTTAGTGTTACGAATGTAAAAGAAAACAGGCACAGCAGAAGGAAACGGTGCTTACCGAACAGCGGGACACCCGAAAAGAAGATCCTCCCCGCCGTGTACACCACCGCTGTGGAAAACAACAGCACCCAGAGGTAGTTGATGTTGAATACCGCCACAGCAAGGAATCCCGCTGACACGTAACCACCAGTACGCCACCCGAGACGTTTGAGTGGACCTTCCTGGATAAACAGTGCAATGCACACGGAAGCTGCGGCCATGAGAATGAAGGAAGTATTGTCGCCACCGCTTTCGAACAACTCCTCCTCAATCTCCGTCCCAAGCCACGCTTGAGAAAGAAATGCCAGCATGAGGCCCGCAGCTGCGCTGAGAGGAACCAACCACAATGCGGGCAGCAGGGTTTTCCCAAGCCCCTGTTTCATGAAGGAATTGCACAGCATGCCGGGAATCACCACACCAATGACAGCCAAACCCAGATCCTCCGGTTTGGACTCCAAGATGAAGGTGTTTACAAGATGCCAAATTATTTCTAGGAACACACCTACCAACAAACCAATGGCGAAAATCACCCGTGGCCGTGGTAGCCATATTTTCAAAACCCCGTAGCGGATAATGGTATGCGCAATGAACGCGACCAGAATTGTAAACGCGACTTTCCAGGGCATATACAAAGAAGCGGCCAAGTAGCCGATGCCGAGGCTTCCGCCAATCACGATCTGCTTATTCCGGAAGTAGAAGTAAGCCACGATTAAGCCACAGAAAAACGACAGATGAATATAAGCAGCGGTGAATTCTGTGTTACTAAAGAAATCCTTGTATAGGGCGTTCATTTTAAGCGTTGACCTTTCCCGACTGCCCCGCACCCAGCGCGTTGACCTTCCCCGTCCGCCCCGCACCCAGCGCGTTGACCTTCCCCGTCCGATCTTCCTCCAGCAAGTCAACCTTTCCTGTTTGGCCTTCCACAAGGGCATTGACATAACGGCGCATGTGCGTTACTTGCTCGGTGTGGATATTGACCATTCCGAACATGGCAACCTTGTCGTAATCCAACCCTTCAACGGCACGATTGACGAGTTCACGTCCACTGGTTGTCTCATCCATGTCATTAGTTCGGATGATGCCTTCTTCTGGGAATCCCTCTTCAAGCAGCATTTGATAAACGGCGTCTTGGAGCTCTCCGTACAAAACGATGCGATCGACCTCATCTCGCAATTCATTGGCTACCAGTTCGAGGAACATCTTGGCGCGGTCAGTACGATCCTCGCGGTTATTAAGCGCAACGATGATGCCCGCGTCCGCGGGAAGCGTATCTTTCACCACGGAGCGGAACACCTTCACTGTGGATTCCCAATCGTTAATTGCGAACATGGGAATCCAATACAGCTGTTGGCCACTGCTTAGCGCCGCCTCGGTCACAGTAATGGTTCCTGGATCCGGTTTCGCCGAAAGCATTCCCTCGCACGCCGTCTCCCGGTCGATGCCCAACACATCGGCGACAGCCAAGGCAACCGCGACATTTTCTTCAAACTGGTGATAATTGAATTTCTTCACCATGGATTGGGACAGCTCGCTGGGGTCAGCAAACACCACCGTGGACTCGCGTTTGATGGCTTCTTCTTCAATGACACGGCGCAAATATGGGTCTCGCTCGCCTGTCACAACGATGCCCCGCACAGGAATTGTGTTGCTCAAAGAGCGCGCAATCTCTTCCAAGGTGTCCCCCATCTCTTCTTGGTGATCAAGGCGGACGTTGGTGATCACCGACACTGGGGATTTGAGAATATCGCGTTGGCAAATCAGCTGGTAGCGTGGCTTTACCGCCATGCATTCCGTGACCAACCCGCGGACTTCGGGGCTAATCCACTTACGCAGGAAATTGAACTGCTCACCAATATTTGCCGGACCAGTGCGCCGGATCGGGTGCTCGTCGGCGTCGGGATCAATGACACAAGCGTAGGTGCCGGTAGTTTTCGCAATGCTAGGAACACCAGCGGCCCTCATGACACCGCCGAGCATGCGGGTGACCGTGGATTTCCCGCGAATCCCGTTGACATGAACGTTGACGTCCAGGCGGTTGAGGCGCGCATTGTGGTCCTTCTCGCGCTGGTGAAAGAAAACAGCAAAGCCGATGACGGCTAGGAGGGACAGGAGGAAAAAGATGAACATGGGGCACTCCTTCTGAGTGTCGTGGCTTGGGCAGGTCAGAAACAAAAGTCGGAAGCGCGTGGCACCGGGGCGGGCAGGTCAGAAACAAAAATCGGAGGCGCAAGGCACCGGATGTTCTAGGGCGTACTCGGCGGATTGGGGAAGCCAAGCCGGGCGAAGGCTCTGTCCGACGGTTGAAGTTCAGTCAGGCATCTTTAGACCCCCCAAGAACTAATCCCGATCTCCTAGGATCAGCGGCCCCCTCCAGCGCATCGCCGGTCGTAGCAACAATGCTTATTCCCGAATCCGCCTTAGCCGTAACGCGGCGGGCCTTAGTGTTGTCGTTGCTGGCAGTAGTACGACGGCCGTCGGGGTGGTCTCTCCCGGTTCGCGGGGTCTCCGAAGGTTGCGGCGCTCCCTGTGATCCCGGGGCGCCCGGCCCCGCCGGGGGCTCCGATTCCACGTACACCTTGGACCGGGTCAGCGCGCCGTAATTTGGTTGCAATACCGCTGAGGTGGGATCAAGGTGCAGATCCACAAGCCCAATGACCGATTTCAGAACGTACGAAGGAATCTTTGATCCGCCAGGGGACCCCAAGGCTGCAAAGCCCCGCCCACCATCGGCCAGAATCAGCGGCGCCATCATCGTTTTTGGATGTGCGGATGCCCGGCGTATATTGGCCCGTTCACCTTCTGCCTGCTGCGAGGAAAAATTATCCAGACTGTTGTTAAGGAAGAACCCGTGGATGAAAATCCCCGCTCCGAAGTTCTTTTGCAAAGTCGTAGTCGTACTGGCGACATTGCCGTAACGATCCTTCACAGAGATCTGCGATGTGCCATCTTCTTCAAAGTCGTTGTAATCCCCCGCTGCATCGGTGAGCTTGTGCGGCTCGGGCTCCTTTTTTACTCGGTTGTTGAGGATGTCCTCCGCATCCTTACCCGCCCGGTCACCATTTCGGACGATGTCTTTCACATATTCTTCAGCAACCCTGGGCGCAGTCCGCGGATCCCCCATGTACGTGTTGGCATTGGCCATTACTACACGCTGAACTTCCGATAGCAGCTCACGATTCACAGAAACACCATCACCGTTTACCGTTGCACTAGAGCTATTCGAGTTCGGCTTCGCGGTGGGCGTCGAGACAAAAGAATTCCCAGCAACCTTGTTTTCTGGCAGGTGAGAAATAATGTTGAGTGCCTGGGTCACAAACGCACTGCCGGTGGCGGGCGACGAATTGCCGCATACTTGTTTGCTGCGGTAGTCGGTACAGGTCGCCTCATCGGCACGAGTCGTAGCCTGCTGTTCCTCCGCCGCCGACCAGTCACCAATAAGGGTTTTCTGCTGGCTTACCCGGTCTTCTTTTTTGGTTTTTTTGGACGACGCCGAATCCTCCGCACGTTGCAGATCCAGCGTTTGCTCACCGATTTGCGCGACGAGACTATCGCGAGCACTATCCCCGACATCCAAGATGGATTCCCCGGACGCGATCCGCCGGATGGTTTCGGCGTATGCAAGATTGGTGACGCGGGCACCATCACCCGCGTTCCCCAGTGTGCGAAGGTAGTCTAGGTGCTGCGTGTGGGTAGACGTAAACAATTCAGGCCGACTATCCACTGCCTCGCGTAACCGCGTTGACGGAGTGAATCCCGCAGTTGCTCGATCGATGACGGGTTGAAGCAGCTCGTGCTTATCGAGTTTTCCGTGGTCCTTATGCAGCGCGCGCATCAGTTCGAGTGTCCGGGGTACACCCACCCGCGCGACGGCACCAGCGTGATCTGGATTGTTCGTATCCTCTGTAGGTGCGTTTACGGTGCCGTCGAAAGAAAGCAGCTTGTTCTTTTCAGCGCTGTAATACACCGAAATGGCGCCTCCACCTGGGCCCGACGATTGGGGTTCAGTTAACCCCAGCATCATCTGTGCAGCGAAGGTGGCATCGGCGGCGGTCCCTCCCTGGGCCAGCACGCGACAGCCCACGTAGGTTGCCGATGGGTCAGGGGTGGCGATGGCGAATGCGTTCGGGGCATCAATGCGTAGGCTCGTGTTGGATCGGTCCGTTGTGGCCTCGTCGGGGTGATCCTGCCCCGGCGCCGATTGGGCAACGTTCTGGCCGTTTTGGGGATCAGTGCCACAGTGTGTGAGGGCCCGCTGGGTTTCCTCCGGTGTTTGGGCATTGTTTTCCTTTACACCACACCCGACCACTGATGTGGATAACAACGCGGCGGCGAGACCTAGCCCGATCGCGGGGGCCCTCTTTGAATGCCGTGACACTCGTGCTCTCCTTCTGGGGTGTATAGGATGCCTTCTGACTGTTGATCAGCAGCAACCTCCGAACCGGGCGGGGCTTGACGGAACTGGCCCGCTTCGGAGCGTTTGCCGGGAGTACCGTGCTGAACACCCCGTAAACTCCTTGAGCGAACCTGGAGAGCTGCTTTGCGGGGCCAGATTACTGTTGAACACTTTAGTGCGCAAGGGGTGGGGTAAGAATTCTAGAAAATGGGGTTGAACTGCTTATTTTTGGCCGTCAATAACATTTGTCACGCAAAAGTGTTCGACATTTTATGTTCACTTTACGAAGGGGGATCCTTTTCCAGCTGTCCCGCGCCGCCCCGGGCTGCCCCACACACCCACGCCCCACGCGCACCCCCACGCCCCACGCACCCACAAAGCAGAACGAAACGCACAAAACCCGCGCTCCAACGGCCATCTCACTCTGCACATCACGCACCCACACCCAACCCACGCCCCACGCACCCACAAAGCAGAACGAAACGCACAAAACCTGCGCTCCAACGGCCATCTCGCTCTGCAAATCACGCATCGAGTGGCATCGAGAAGAAGTCAGCAGTGAATCGAAATGAGGCAGAGGCAGACGCTACAAATGGGACGCGTCTAGCGCTCTCCTGCGCGAGGTCGACCAACCCCTCGGGCCCGCGCTTGGCTAAAGCACCTACAATCCCGCACCAACACCTGTCAATAGTTGACCTCGGGCCCGCGCCTAGCTAACGCGCTTTTCAGACAGACGAATCCCCCGGGCCTGGGCTGGGTGAGCCCACGCTCGGGGGATTCTCAGGCGGAGGAGGCTAGCGCCACCTGCGCTGATGGAATATCAACGCTGGTTTAGCTTTCCCGCTCCTCCCTGCGGCTAGCGACAAGGTAAACGCCCAAGGTCGTAGCGATCAAGGCTGCAACCAGTACGCCAACAATGTTGACACCGGTATTTGCCAGCCCACCAACGACACGCTGTGGCGCGTTCTGCGCCATCGCTGGTGGGGTTTCGCCTTGGCCACCCGTGACACCACCAACGATGTCATTCGGGCTACCACCGGGTTGTACCGGCGGATGACCGCCGCCACTCGTATCCACCGGGCCACCTGGCTTCGGCTTATCGCCTGGCGTGGTGGTGTCCGTTGGAACACCCGGTTTGGACGGATCGGACGGATCCGTTGGTTTGCCGGGCTTCGTGGTTTCACTAGGCACGGTTGGCGTGGTGGAACCCGAAGGATCCGTTGGTTTGCCGGGCTTCGTGGGCTCAGTCGATTCGCTCGGAGTCGACGGCTCATTTGGCTCGCTCGGAGTCGACGGCTCCGACGGCTCACTTGGAGTCGATGG
>NZ_KV786169.1:0-42756 GCF_001806865.1 Corynebacterium sp. HMSC28B08 | reverse complement strand
GCTCCGACGGCTCACTTGGAGTCGATGGCTCCGATGGCCCCGAAGGCTCACTTGGCTCGCTCGGACTCGACGGCTCCGACGGCTCACTTGGAGTCGATGGCTCCGACGGCTCACTTGGCTCGCTCGGAGCTGGCTTGTCTCGGTCGAAACCGAAGTCCACGCCCGTTACCTCGCTCTCGTCATTCGAGCTCACCTTGACTACCCAGTTGTCACCATCGTTATTGCCGTCCACGGCAGAGTTCACGATGTCCAGATCCTGGGCTTCCCTTGGTACTACGACCTCGTAATCACCCGTTGGAACGTCCTTGAACAAGTACTTACCATCGGCATCCGTCTTCGTCGTAGCGATGACCTTGCCCGAAGCATCCCGCAGTTCAACGGTCACACCCTCCAGGCCCTTTTCATCACCATCAACGATCGCGTTGCGATCCTCGTCGTGCCACAGTCGACCACTGATATCGAACTTCGGATCCGGAACAGGTTCCGTCGTATCCGAAGGCTCGCTCGGTTCCGAAGGCTGGCTCGGCTCACTCGGTTCCGAAGGCTCAGTCGGTTCGGTCGGTTCCGAAGGCTCACTCGGTTCAGTCGGTTCGCTCGGCTCCGATGGCTGGCTCGGTTCGCTCGGTTCCGAAGGCTGGCTCGGCTCAGACGGCTCAGTCGGCTCAGTCGGCTCCGGATCCCGCTCAAGCGGAACATCAACCGTGACCACATCATTCGCCGTCACCTCAACCTCACGAACAATTCGCTCGTTATTAGCCTCAATGACCACGGTGTACTTGCCAACTGGCAGGTTCGGGAAGTCGAACTTGCCATCGACGACCGTGCCTTCGAACGGCACGCCGCCTACTCCGATAACGCTGACCTTCGGATCCTGGTACAACTCGTCACCTGGGCCGTACACACCATCGCGTTCATCGTCCCAGAAGACGGTGCCCTTGATAGCGCCGGTATCGACCTTGTAACCCGCGTCCACGCCGGTTACGCCCTTGCCAACGCGGCTCATCTCTGGGGTGATATTCACAGCAACGTTGCCGTCTGTATCCACCTTCGAATCGCCACCACTGAATCGCTTTCCATCCTCCGATGGGAAGTGAACTGTGTACTTACCGGGCAGTACATCGTCGAAGCGGTAGTTGCCCGCAGAATCGGTGGTTGTGGTCTTCACCACTTCACCGTTTTCATCCCGCAACTCAACCGTGATCCCGCCTAAGGCGGGTTCATTGATCTTCAGCTTGTCGCCGTCCACATCCGTGAAAGTGTGGCCGCTGATGTACGTGGCGGAGCGGAAGCCACCATCCACGTTCTTTACAACGTCCCCAGCAGCGACGGTAAATGGCGCGGTCTGTCCGGTTGTTTCGTCCGCGTCGTTCTTACCAGCTTCCTGGATCTTGCTTGGATCGCCCACTGTCTTGGTGATCGGTTGACCGGACGGATCGCGGAACAGAACGCGATACTCTCCTGGAACCACGTTGAAGGTGTAGCGACCATCGGCGCCAACGGTTACCACTCGAGGTTCTGGCAAGGAGTTGCCCTGAGCATCAAGCAGCTCCACGGTAGTGCCCTCCACCGGAATGATGTTCGGGTACGCCGAGGTGCCGTATTGCCCGTCATAATTCGCATCGATAAATGCCAGCCCCGAAATCTGGGCAGTCGTTACATAGCCCGCGTCAATACCGGTCACCGGATTGCCTGGGGTGAGAACAACTGGCACGTGGCCTTTACCGTCCACCTTGGAATCCACACCCCGTGGCGAGAATTTTTCGCCGTTGAAGTTCTGGAACTCCACTGTGTACTTACCCACCGGTACGTTGGTGAACTCGTAGTTACCGAAAGGATCGGTCTTCGTTTCTCTCACTGGCGCGCCGGATTCGTCGCGCAGGATGACCGTCACGCCTTCGCGGCGAGAATCTCCATCCTTCGCTCCATCGCCGTTCTGGTCGAAGAAGGCCACACCACTGATGGATGTTGTTGGGACGACGCCGCCATCAACATTGTTGACATTTTTGCCTGCGCTCAGGTGGAACACCTGGGTCTGTCCTGAAGACTGATCCACATCAGAGAGTCGACCGGCCGTAATGGCTTCATCGCCCTTCTTTGGCGCGAATACCAGCCCTTCGATTGGTTCCACCTTAACGATGTAGTCGCCCGCGGGCTGATCATTGAATGAGTACCCACCATTGGAATCCGTAGTGGTCTGAGCGATGACTTCGCCCGTACCACTGAGCAGGGTTACGGTAGCGCCCGCACGTCCAAGCTCATTGTCGTGACGGAACCCGTCGCCGTTGTTGTCATCCCACACCATGCCGGAGATATTGCCGGTCGTCACGTAGCCAGCATCCACGTTGTTGTATGCAATTGCAGGCTCCACCTCAATGGTGTCTGTGAACCCATCGGCGTTGATGTCGGAACCACCATCTGCGTCGGCATCCTTCGCAACGACGGCCTCGTTGTCGAGCACGTCGTTGACGAATCGAACGCGATAGTTCCCTGGAACCACACCGTCGAAGCTATAGGCACCATCCGGACCTGTTGTGACCTCGCGGCCCGGCACTCGGGTGATGTCACCGTTTTCTTCAACGCGGTACAGAACAACCTTCACACCTTCTAAGCGTGAATCGCTCGCACCCGTGCTCTTGCTATCACCGTCGTTATCCACGAAGGCAATACCCGAGATCGAGGTATGCTGGACAAATCCAGCGTCCACATGTGGAACGGTATCGCCCAATCCGACCGTGATCTTCGTGGTAATACCTTCCTCGTTCACATCCGAGATGCTCGGCTCTTCGATGTCTGTCGAGGTTCCGCTGGTGAACTGGCCCGGGAGCGAAGCCGGTGGCTCAAACTTCACGGTGTATTCACCCGGAACAACACGCGGGAAGCGGTACGCACCCTTCTCATCAGTCATGGTGCGCTCGACTGCACTGCCGCTGTTATCCAGCAGAATAACGGTGAACCCCCTGTACGGTTCTTCACCCGTTCCGCGCTTGCCGTCGTTGTTAGCATCATTGAACGCGAGGCCACTGATACCACCATTGACGATGTAACCAGCGTCGATGTTGTCGAACTTACTATCCGGTTTCACCTGGAAAGTTTCAGTGCGGCCGTCCGTTGGGTTCGCATCGTTGTATCCGGCCTTAGCCAACTCATTATTGGCTTCCGGCAACTTCTGCGTGATCTTCTTGCCGTCCAAGGTTGGGAACGCGGCATAGTACTTCGTGTTCGCCAAGATCTCGTCCGTAGACCAGTTACCGAACTCATCCGTCTTCACGGTAGCAACTAACTCGTCGGTATCGACCTTTCGGATTTCAACGGGGACGTCCGCGATGCCGGACTCGCCGTCATCCTGCTTTCCGTCCCGGTTCAGATCCTCGAAGACCGTACCTGCAACACCGGCCTTAGGAACAGTACCCAAGTCAATATCCGTGTGGTCTTCGCCGGCAACAACGGTAAACTTAGCGGTCTCACCAGTCGTTCCCCCCTGTACACCCTTGACGTCAAAGTTATTGTGATCCTTATCCGCCAAATCGTTGGATGCTGGGAACGAAACTGCAGAACCTTTCAGCTCCACCTTCAGGTAGTAACCTTCGCCGGCTGGCACATTGACGAACTCGTAGGTTCCATCTGTACCGGTCAAGCGGGTATCTACGACATCACCAGCCCCGTTGTACAACGTGATTGGGGCATTGGCGAACAGACTGTCCTCTGACTTTTCGTCATCATTACGTCTGCCGTCATTGTTGAGGTCCTTCCACGCCAAGCCGGAAATGTTGGCACCGACAACCAGGCCGGCGTCGATATTGGTGGTAACAACACCCGGTACAACCCGGAAGGGGGCTGTCTGCCCGTTTTCTCCCGCGTCATTGCCATCGGTTCCGACCACGCCATCGGTGCCCTTATCAGCCGGAATCTTCGTGAACTTAGTTCCATCTGGGGCAGTGAATCCAACGTAGTACTCCCCTGGAGGTACGTTATCGATGGTGTACCTGCCATCAGGTCCAGTTGTAGCCTCGCCAATAACATCATTTGTGCCAGAGCGATACAGCGTGACCTTTATGTTCTCTCGTGGCGTCTCATTGTCACCGCGGCTTCCGTCGCGGTTGAGGTCGTTGAATACCTCACCCGAAACGCTGGATAATGGTACCAGACCAGCATCGATGTTCACCACGTCCGTGTTATTTGGAGTGTTGGGATCTGTGTAACCCTTCACCTCAAACGTAACGGTTCCTTCGGTCGGCGATACATCTGAGAGTTTCTCGACAATAAGCTTTTCGAAGCTCGTATCGGTGTTTGCCTGACGCGTGAACTTCGTACCATCCGGCCTGACGACCGTGATGGTCGCCTGCCCCAGAGAAACACCGTCGAAACGGTAGTACCCCTTGCCATCTGTCTTCATGGTGCGCTCTTGACCATTGGCCAGGGTCAAATTAACAGTGATCCCTTCAAGGGGCTTTTCACCGTCTTCCCACTCACCATTGCCATTTGTGTCTTCCCAAACATGGCCATCAACAGCCTGCAGGCGTACAACACCCGTGTCAATGTGCGGGTAGGACTGGCCACCGGCGACGACGAAGTTCTTGGTGATACCACCTTCGCCTTCAGCTTCGACCACATCGTTGAACTTCTCCTGAACCAGTTTCTCAGCTTCCGTGCCCGTAGTTGGGTACGTTTCTGCTAAGGAGCTAAAGCGAGCCTTGCCAGGGTTAATTACCTGAATGAAGTACTCGCCAGGCGCGATGTTATCGATATTCCACTTACCGTCTTTCACCTCTGTGGTGGCGATCGGATCAGTCGTACCAACGCGGAATACCTTGACCGTAACCGGCCCTGGGTTCAATGCTTCGTCGTCGGAGCGGACGCCATCGTTGTTGTCATCGTAGAAAGCCTCACCGGACAACGAAGACGGCTGCACCAATCCTGCATCTCCGCGCTGATGCTCCGTATTACCCGGTGCAATGGCTCCGAAGGCAATGTTACCTTCGCCGTCAGCGTCAGAACCATCATCAGTACTGGTAGAAGTGTTTTCAACTTGTGGCGAGAACCCTAGGTATCCCTCGGGCTTCACCACTCGCGTGGTATAGGACCCCGGCACCAGCTTTTCAAAGGTGTACTTACCTTCTTCATTCGTGGTGGTCTCCGCTACCTTTTTGGGCTTTCCGTCTACAACGACATAAGCTTCGACCGCCACATTCTGTGCAGGTTTGTCATCCTTCGACTGTCCGTCACCATTGGCGTCGATAAAAACCACGCCACCGATGCCGGCAAATGACTGTACAGCAAAGTCAACGTTGGGGTTCCGGCCTTCCGCCGCGGTAAACGAATCCGTTACACCGGGGTTATCGCTAAACGGACCAGCGCCATCGTTGTAATCGGGATCGCCAATCTGATCTGGCGTGGCAACCTTCGTAGAGTACGTGTAGGTTGCTCCATCCGGGAGGGTTGCCTTTACCTTGTACTCGCCTGGCCACAGGTTCTCGAAGGAGTATGTCCCCTCTTCTCCAGTGGTAATCGGCGCAACTGGTTGCCCAGCAGCATCGGTAGCTGGTGAACCAGTGGAATCCAGCAAGTGGATGGTGACATCCTTAACCAGAGAGGGTTCCTCAGCGCGTTGGCCGTCGCCATTGGTGTCCATGAATACAAGACCAGAAATCGAAGCCTTACCCTGAACGCCCGCATCGACGTTGGACTTGCTTCCACCTTCGGCCAACGTGAATTTCTCAACGAGGCCCACGCTGCCGACGCCATCTTCTTCACGGTTTTCCGTTACATCAAAATCCTTGGTCTCATCGCCGCCGATATTGGGCGAGGCGAAATCAGCGCTCTCTGGTTTCAAGAATCCGACACGGTAGTCTCCAGCGGGCAGATCCTTAAACGAGTAGCCGCCGTCTTTACCCGTGGTTGTCTCGGATACCTTCTTCAGGGCGCCGTCTTCCCCAACTTCGTAAAGGATGACAGTTTTCCCCTCGAGAGATCCATCCCCATCGGTTTGCGTGTTGCTGTGATCAACATCGGTGAAGTACTTACCGCTTACTTGCGCGTTACCGGCATCGATATACACCGTGTTGACATCACAACCTGCCTTCGGTTCCTCTGATCCCTCACCAGGGGTGCATGCCGACTTGTACTTTTCTGGATCGTTTGGATCCTCGTAGTACGTGAAGTTAGACTGCCCTGCACTGCCCGTCGCCTTTACGCGCAGATAGAGGTATGCCTTATCGCCGCCGGGCGTCAGATCACCAGGTTTCCATGTAACGGTCCCGTCACCGATGTCAGCGCTGCCGGTCGTGGCGTATGGCGCGTCGTTGGAGACCCCGAGGACTTCCACACCCGCTGGCAGCTGGTCAATCACTGTTGGGTCAGGTACAGCAACGCCCTTCGGATTAGCCTGTGCTTCGATAACCCAGAGGAATTCGTCACCTCGGCGGACAACCGGGGCCTTCGTGGTTTCATCATAGTTTTTGTTCTTGATGATCGTGGATTTGTCGAGCAGCAATTCTCCCCAAGGAGTCACGCGTGCGTACGCAGGGCCCACGAATGGAATAGGTGCGCCACTTTCCGTTTTACCGGCCACAGCGGCGCGGTTCGTTGCCAAGTCGTCAGTACCCAGAGGCTGGTTATCCAACCCCTTCGTGGGCATGGTCATCGGAATGTTGAAGTCAAATTCCCCGAAAACGGTGGTGTTGAACTGAATGCGGATCGCGGTCACAGTGGAGGGATCTGCAGGCAGGGTGGTAGACCACTCGTTGCGCTCGTTAAAACTCTGGCACGTCGGGAAGCTATTGGTGGATGTCCCGGTGGCACTTCCGAGCTCCGGGCGGCACGGGTTGGCCGCAGTCGAGTAGAAAACGGTGACGTTCTCGTTGTGTCCAGACGCAGTTACTGGACCCGATAGCTTGGGCTCAAATGTCACGTGGATGTTGTCTGCATTTGTCAATCCATCAACAAGGTTGACGTGATCGGTTCCAGAGTTTTTACCCGATGGCAAAAGGTCGTACAAAACCATGCCGTTGACTGGGGTACTGCCAGTGGTGGACGCAGTCACCGTGAAATCTACGGTCTTTTGAGCCAATGAAGTTTGTTGGTTGCCACCGGGAATATAAGTGGTCGGGTTCCCTTTATCTAGATCCCCCAGCGCTCGCTTAGTCACGCCGAGGCTAGTGGTGGAGGCAACAGCAACCGGGGTTCCGGCGTTACGCCACTGACCCGCAGTGTTACTGTCCGAATTAACGTCGTAAGAATCCGAAATATTAACGCTGGAGTGGGACAGCTTATTCGTCTGTCCTGGGTCTGGTTGTTCATGAACCCACAGCTGAATTGTGTGCTTAGGATCCGTCATTGGCCCCTTGTCATACGTGCCCGCGCGAGCACTAGTTGCCTTGATGGCAAGCTGGAAGCAGTCATTGGGGGCGCCGGCGACCGTTTTGAGGGACTGATTTGAATCCTTGAGGTAGATTCTCCAAACTTGACCGCCGTACTTATCTGGCATCCTCTCGAATGCCCAATCACCAGCTGCGCTCGCGCACTGAGCTTGATCGCGACCTGGTCGGAATTCTGGCTGTGCCAGTTCGAATCCGGGAGGAAGAGATAAGAAAGCCTCCGGGCGCGAAGGTCCGCCTTCCGAACCCGCGAAAACGGAAGCATTCGCCAAGAAGGTCTCCCCACGGTGCAGGTTAGTCGCATTGAGAGCCTGAACCTTCCCGCTAGGTGCCGGCAGGCGCCCGAAAAGCGTAAAGAACGCCGACGACTTCACAGGGGCAGACCCATCGATCGTGAAGGTCGCCGTGTTATTCAAGCGAATTGTGCCGGACGTGCCATTGTTAGCCGCAACGATCTGATTGGTTTCGATACGGTACTTGGTCTTGGCGTTGACGGTAAGAACGCCATTGTTGGCAGTGTTCGGTACCGCGTCTACCGGACGCAAGTTATCTACGATGACATCGAATCGGATGATCTTGTCGGATTCAGGAATCGACAAGGGAGATCCGGCTGCCACGGTGTAGGACTTCTGCGTTCCGTCAGCGCTGTAGCCAATGACACGCGCTGGATAGTTTATGGGTCCATCATTGTACTGAACTGGGTTCAGCGAAATGCTCGTCAGATAGTGGTAGTCGGATGGAGTGCCGTCCTTTCCGACTGGCACAGGCGCACCCCAGGACGTGGTATCTGAGATCGTCAGCGTACGAGGGTCCGAACCTGGATTGGTTGCCGAAAGCGTCCACCCCAACGTCGATCCCGGATCTGTCTGGCCGGTTGTATCAGCCAAGCCGATATCGGTGGTAGTAGTGGAGTATTCGCCACCAACACGTGCCTTCGAGTAAAGTCCCGGGCGCGCTTTCTTATATGTCAAAGATACGCTAGCCGGATTGACGGTTACTGGTTTCCCGTCTAAAGAGGTTGGATTGGTTGCGATGACCGTGTTTGTGATCTTGGAGTTGTCCGCCAAGTTAGCGGTCGTGGCTGGGGCGACTTGAACGTTGTATCGAATCCTCGAGTAGACCGTGTTTTTCTGCGCGATATACCGGTCAACCGATTCGGTGATGCGAATACGCACGGTGTGGGTCGAGGCATCGTAGAAGTAGACTATGCCCTCGCCCTGCCCCTGCAGGTTACGGAATAACATGTCACCGCCGATACCGGTCTCGGTGAATCCCTTGAAGGTGTACTCCGGAGGAAGCTGATCCACTAGTTCAGTAGTTACACCGGTAATTCCAGTGCCGTTCTTTTCACGGAACCAGCTCAGCTGGAATTGGCGGAATGAGCCATCATAGACCGGACCATTATTGGTGACATCGCTCTTGGCCACGTTGACCTTGGGAGCACCTGTAACCGCAACGCTGGAGCGTCCCGACGTGTTGTAGTTTTGGGCAGCCCAAATTCCCGACCAGTCCATGGTGTACGTGCCAGGAATGATTCGGTTTTCTGTAGTCTGCCAAGACACGTTAAACACCTGCGACTGGTTTTGGTCCAGACGGGTGAACGTCATCGAAGGAGTATCCCCGGCAAGCCCACTGGTGGTGTAGGCGATCGCTGGGTTTGATCCGGACGTTAGACCGATGACCATGGGGCCTTGCAGTTGATAGGTCATCCCATTATTGGCCAAGACAGGCCGAGAGAGATTAATGGTGGCACCGGCACATCCACCAGCCTGTCGACAGGTGATGGTCACAGGGAACTGTGCCGTTGAGTTCGTTGCCACCGAGGTGGCATCACCGATCGTTACAGTGAAAGGCGAGTCAGCTGACGATGCTGTCGGCTGCACCAACCCAACGACCACCGCGAGGCTGGACAGCAGCGCAAATACAGCCGCCAGCTTCTTCTTAGTTAGCTTTTCGAACACGATGGTTTCCTTAACGCGCGTTTATACTCATCCAATCCCCAGCGCACAATAGGGAAAGTCGACTTAACACTATCGGTCACAGCACATATAAAGCAACCTGTTTCGTAAGTAATTTCTAATACTTCTCACAGTTAATTACCCCCCCAAGGGCTGTGCCCCCTACCCAATACCCTCAAATCAATCTCACTATATGAGAACTCCCAATTAGGTTGTGCCACGCTGTGAGATACCGCTAACATGGAACCCATGACTTTCCAGCTACTGCTCCTTATGAGCCGCGGCGGGACCTCGTAACGTTTGACCCTCCTTTTCCACCGCTCCCCTGCAGGGCGGATCTCAGGTGGAAGCCGAGAGTGGGTTTCGGTCGGCCCCTTCCGCGGATGACATCGCACTTCGTTGTGCGTCCCAGCCGACCATCGGGGAACGACGAAAGCCAAACACCGGAAAAGCCGCCACGGCAACTACAGCGGCGCCTCTGCCGGAATTAAACCGGTTCCCTAGGCTTTCCCACACCGCTTTCGCCCCCGCACATTCGTTAAAACACTCCAGCCATCGCGCAACGGTGATTAGCTGGAACCAATCCATAAGGAAGGGATTTCAACATGTCCACGAACGATACTTTCATTTCCGCTCCCGCCCAGATCACCACACCCAACGGTGCCACCCCCAACGATCAACCCGCATGGAACAAACAGCGCAACTCCACCATGCCTTCCGGTCGCTACATGCCATTCCATGAAGAGGTGGAGCACATCACCCTGCCCGACCGCACTTGGCCGGACAAGATCATCGACCGTGCACCGCAGTGGTGCGCTGTGGACCTGCGCGATGGTAATCAAGCTCTGATTGATCCTATGAGCCCGGAACGTAAGCGCCGCATGTTCGAACTGCTGGTGCAAATGGGTTACAAAGAAATTGAGGTGGGATTCCCCTCGGCTTCCCAAACTGATTTCAACTTTGTCCGTGAGATCATCGAAAACAACATGATCCCGGACGACGTAACCATCCAGGTTTTGGTCCAGGCCCGCGAGCACCTGATTCGCCGCACCTTCGAAGCCTGCTCCGGAGCGAAAAACGTCATCGTCCACTTCTACAACTCCACATCCAAGCTGCAGCGCCGCGTAGTCTTCCGGAAGGACAAGGAAGCCATCAAGCAGCTGGCCACCGATGCCGCGCATCTGGTTAAGGAAGTGGCGAAGGACTACCCAGATACCAACTGGCGCTGGGAATACTCCCCAGAGTCCTACACCGGCACGGAAGTCGCCTACGCCAAGGAAGTGTGCGATGCCGTCATTGAGGTGCTGGATCCCACTCCAGAAAACCCCGTCATCATCAACCTGCCTTCGACAGTGGAAATGATCACGCCAAACGTGTACGCCGATTCCATCGAATGGATGCACCGCAACCTGGCCCGGCGCGATTCCATCATCCTGTCCCTGCACCCGCACAACGACCGTGGTACGGGTGTGGCAACCGCCGAGCTGGGTTACATGGCTGGAGCTGATCGCATCGAAGGCTGCCTGTTCGGCAACGGCGAGCGCACGGGCAACGTATGCCTGGTAACGCTGGGCCTGAACATGCTGACCCAGGGCGTCGACCCACAAATTGATTTCAGCGACATCGACCAGATCCGCCGCACAGTAGAGTACTGCAACCAGCTGCGGGTGCCAGAACGCCACCCATACGGCGGCGACTTGGTGTTCACTGCGTTCTCGGGGTCACACCAGGATGCCATTAACAAGGGTATCGACGCCCTCGCGAATGCGGTCAAACCAGGCGCTAGGCCTCAGGACATTTCCGACGAAGAATTCCGGAAGCAGACCTGGGAAGTACCGTACCTGCCCATCGACCCGAAGGATGTGGGCCGTACTTACGAGGCCGTCATTCGTGTGAACAGTCAGTCAGGTAAGGGCGGTGTGGCCTACATCATGAAGACTGATCACGGCATGGATCTGCCGCGACCGATGCAGGTGGAATTCTCCTCGGTTGTACAGGCCGTGACCGACGCCGAAGGAGGCGAAATCAACACCAAGGCAATGTGGGATATCTTCGCCGGCGAATACCTGGGCCGGGAGAACCCGCTGGAGGCCATTTCCCTAACCGTGGACGGCGGCCAGAACGAAGGTGAGGAAGCCAAGGTGACCGCGCAGGTTATCTACAAGGGTGAACAGCAAACCCTGCAGGGGCGTGGCAACGGCCCGGTGGCGGCGTACTGCAACGCACTGGAATCCCTGGGAGTAGATGTGGAAGTTCAGGAGTACACGCAGCACGCGCGTACCTCGGGTGATGATGCGGAGGCCGCCGCGTACGTTCTGGCTGACGTTAACGGGGCCAAGGTGTGGGGCGTGGGCATTGCAGGCTCTATTACTTACGCCTCCCTGAAAGCGATCACGTCCGCAGTCAACCGCGGCGCGCAGCCTGCGGTGTAGCGCACTGGTTGGCCCCCATTAAACGCCCCTTCTTCGGTGGCGGATCCGCCACGCGGGGCTGATTCGGTAATGTCCGGCGGTCAACGTAACATCGCTAACTATGAATGATCACGAGTCGCAGGCGAACCCGGGATCGCGCCAGCCGGCTCGTCACGGCACGCCCAACGGAAACAACCACGGGAACCACGGCACGCCCGGCGGGAACAACTACGCGAACAACGGAGGAAATAACACCCCTGGGCCACGGCGGCGCGTACGCCGTCGCGTCACCCGTCGCGCTGGCGGGCCAATAGATGCGCAAACCGCTGCGCAGAATCTCGCGGCCAAGCGCAGCGCGCAGGCCTCCCGCCGAGCGGCCGAAGCTCCCACGTCCACAGGCCCCAACCGCTCCTCCGAGCACAAACGTCACGGTGAGATCCCGACCAAGGAAGCCGCACCGTTCGTCACGCTGGAAATATCGACCTCGGGCATCCACCCCACCACGTCCCGCCTGATCGCGGCATCGTTGGTATTCTACGGCCCCAGCACCAATGCGGATGCCCCAGGCGAAGAGGTCGCGGCGGTGACATTGCGTTTCAACCCGGGCGAGGACATCGGTCCGTGGCATTTGCACGGTTTCCATACCGGGGACGTGGCCCAGGAGCCGAGCTTCACCAACTCCACCGACTCTGTGTTCCTAGCCCTCGACGGCCGCACTGTGGTGCTGCACCAATGCGCGATGACGTGGGGATTCATCATGCAGGAGTTCAAACGCGCCCAACGCACGCTCAACCGTTCGCGACGCGGTCGGGGTGGTCGCGGCCGTGGACGCGGGCACTCCAACCCCCCGCCGAGAATCGCGCTGCCGGCGCCTACTCGCATCATCGATACACTGGCCACCTCGCGGCGGCAATCGCTGGTGTGCTTCGACTCGCGTATCCGGGCGGTAACGGCCGCCTACGTGGATCGTTTGGGAAGGGACGACGCCACCCTGCCCGCCTCTACCTTGCCTGAGCTGGGGGCGAAGGCGTCCCAAGAGCGCGGTCGCACGAATCCCATCGACCTCATGGAAGCCGACGCCCGTTTGGTTACAGCGCTGTTGCTCATGCAATTGCAGGTGGCCGCGGCTGATGGTGGAGATATCGCGGAGATCAACCCCGAGGAGCTCACGGCCGACCAATTCGGTCTGCAGCGCAGCTCCATCCGTGTCGATGCTGCGAATGCCCCGCGGCCGCACGTGAACCCCGGCCAGCTGCCCAGCGGTGGGCAGCTGGTGCAGGGCATGGAGTTTGTGATCAGCCCCGATGTCGCGATGGACCCCGATGTCCTCATCGCCACGGCAGTGCGCGAGGGATTGGTGTACTCGGAGAAGCTGAATCGCCGCAGCTCGTTGGTGGTGTGTAACACCAACCACGAGCTGCGGGGCAAGGCGATGCACGCGGATCGCAAGGGGATACCGCTAGTTAACGACGCGGACTTCCTGGCACTACTCGAGCACGTGCAGCCCGGGCAGTTAGAGGACAAGCCCCAGCGCCCTGGGGCTGGGGTCCGTCCGAATACGCGCGGGTGGAGCTCGCCTTCGCGCAGTTCGTCCGTTGTAGGAGTGACGAAGGTGCGGGGAGCGAGGCGTCGAGGTAAAAGGCGCGGCAGCGGCGGCCAACGAAACCAGAGGTCGGCGAACAACCGGTAAGGGTGCTCAAAGTCACCCGAACCATGCAGTAACGTGGTTGGGGTGAATAGAGCAGAATCACCTCGAACCGGTAAGGGACGCGGACGAATGAGCTTGCGATCCCGGGTGGCAACCGCAGCAGCTGATGCGGCAACGTGGGCATCTCGGAAAACGGGACGCGGCGCGGGCGGCATGATCGGAGGCCTCATTGCCGGGGCTATCGACCCGAACCTGCTGGCTAACCTAGGCGGCCAACGCCCAGTGGCTCTCATCACCGGCACCAACGGTAAATCCACCACCACACGCATGATGACCGCCGCCGTGCGTACTACCGGAAGTGTGTGCACCAATGAGGGTGGCGACAACATGGATGCTGGTGTGATCAGCGCGTTGCTCTCTAGCCGGGATGCCGAGCACGTGATCTTGGAAGTAGACGAACTGCACGTACCCGCCATCGCCGAGAAGCTGGACGCGGACGTGCTGGTGCTGCTGAACCTATCGCGCGACCAGCTGGATCGTGTAGGGGAAATTAACAAGATCGAACGGGCCCTGCGCGCGTGCGTGGAGGCGCGGCCTTCCATGACCGTGGTGGCGAACTGCGATGATGTTCAGGTGACCTCCGTGGCCTGGGATAGCCCCAACGTCGTGTGGGTTTCCGCAGGGGCCGGCTGGGTAGGCGATTCCACCAGCTGCCCGCGCACGGGTGGTTCCATCATCCAGGACGGCCAAGAATGGTACGCCACCAAGAAGCTGCCCGATGGGCGCGAATTCCGCCGGCCCACCCCGCAGTGGACCGTCACCGACGAGGGACTGCGTGGCCCCGATAGCCAGCTGCGCCCACTGAACCTGAAGCTGCCTGGCGCCGCCAACCGCGGTAACGCCCTGCAAGCATTGGTGGGTGCGCTGGAACTGAACCCAGCAGTGCAGGTGGACCGGGCGATCGAGCAGATCGAGCGGGTTGATAACGTCGCCGGCCGCTACTCCACCGTTCAATTCGGCGCGCACCAAGTGCGGCTGATGCTGGCCAAGAACCCCGCCGGCTGGCAAGAAGCGCTATCCATGGTGGATCGCACCGCCGATAGTCTTGTGATTAGCGTGAATGGCCAGGTGGCTGACGGCCAGGACCTATCGTGGCTGTGGGACGTGAAGTTCGAGAAGTTCGAAAGCCAGTACGTAGTTGCTGCGGGCGAGCGCGGTACGGACTTGGCTGTGCGCTTGGGTTATGCCTCCGTGGTGCACGATCTGGTGAAAGATACGGTTGAGGCCATCAAGCAATGCCCGCCCGGGCGCGTGGAAGTACTGGCCAACTACACGGCTTTCCGCGATCTGAAGCGCGTGCTGGATCGCGAGGGCGCGGTGATTGATTCCCCGGAGACCGACCCTAGGGCGACTAACACTACCCCCGCCGATCCCGCAGCGGACCCCGCAGCCGGCCCCAGCGGGGATCACGCTCACGAGGCCAACCACCACCCGAACGCCGAACCCACCACCGACCACACTCGCCCCACCACCCCCACCACCGACCACCCCACCACGAAGGAGTAAGCGACGATGAGCGATATCTACGCCGATGGGCGCGATAATAAAGCCCAGCTGCACATCGGGCTGATCCTTCCCGATGTGTTGGGAACATACGGCGATGATGGCAATGCCCTCGTGCTGCGCCAGCGCGCACGCCTGCGCGGCATTACCGCGGAGATTGTCCCGATCAAGCTGGGCCAGGCCGTCCCGGAATCCTTGGACCTGTACACGGTAGGTGGTGGCGAGGACACCGCGCAGATCCTCGCCGCGGAGCACCTCATCGCCGATGGTGGTATTGCCCGCGCCGTCAAGGCTGGCCGCCCGGTGCTGGCCATTTGCGCTGGCTTGCAGGTATTCGGCCAGTCCTTCCGGGCTTCGGATCGTATGGTTGATGGTCTTGGTTTGATCGACGCCACCACGTCCGCCCTAGAAAAGCGCATGATCGGGGAGATCGCTTCCACCCCACTCGCGGATCCGCACCATCCCGTGACCAGCCAGCTATCTGAACCGCTGACGGGCTTCGCCAATCACATGGGTGCCACGATCTTGGGCAAAGATGCCACACCGCTGGGTCGTTTGACGAAGGGCACGGGTAATTCCGATGAGCACGCGGCGCGCGGAGTGGGATTGGGATCCCACGAGGTAGAGCCGCAGATCAAAGCCGAGGGTGCCGTACAGGGATCCGTGGTGGCCACGTACATGCACGGCCCGGTGCTGGCACGCAACCCCCAGTTGGCCGATGCACTGCTAGCTGCCGCGATGGGCATCACTATCTCGGAGCTACCTGCCGTGGAAAGCGGATTCGGCGTGCAGCTGGACCGCGAGGTAGCGAAACTGCGCCGGGAGCGCCTGGGTTAGTCGGGGTGGCGAAACTGCGTCGGGAGCGCCTGGGTTAGTCGGGGTGGAGTGGGTTGGTTAGGAAAGACCATTCGAGATGAGAGCATTTTCCCCGATAGTCCCATTAGGGGCAGGAAGACTAGACAACATGAAGAAGTTCTCTAAATAAGCTTCTCCCGAGCGAATCGTGACTAATCTCAACAGAGCTCAAACCATGAAAGAAATTGGACGTACCATAGCAAAAGTTGTCGAGAGAAATGCTGCCGCTCTGGCTGGAATGTTCGCATACTGGGGTTGGCAGTGCCGAGGTAGCTGGTAAGCGCTCAGTGTTGTAAGCAGAATGAAGGGACCGATGGAATGGAAAAACTGAGAAGGTTCCTAATCAGGTGGATTATCATGATCCTGATCATTGGAGCGTATGTTCTGTTTAGAGATGCTGTTGGGTGGGATGAGAGTTTTGACTGGTCACGGTTCGCAGACTTCACTGCGCTGGGGACTCTTGGCGTTTCCCTTCTAACTGTCTACTCAGGCAAGAAGACAAAATGATCTAACTCCATGCCTTTCAAGCCGCCCGCTGTTGCATACCCTACCCGCCCGCACTCCTATGCTTGCGTGGCTACACCAAGTGTCCAGACGAACTTAACGGGTTAAGTAGCAGAAGGGGCTGCGGACTCTTTTGCTACTTAACCCCACCGTCGCATCGACCAACCGAGCTTACCGATCTCTGCAGATTAGAGCAGCCCTGACCGACGATTGGGACGCCGCCGCAGTGCACGTCGCGAACACTCTCCCAGCACGCAACTGTCCTGTCTCAATCATGAACTCGGACGTCACCGTGAGAACGGTCAAGTCCCAGCCGCGCAACGCTGCGCATCATTGGAATCTGAGCTGGCACACGTGCCAACGCGATCCCCTTCGCCAGTGCGGGCTTGTTTCGATAATCCCACGCCATCTTGATGTTCCCCGGCCACACTCCCAACAGGAACAGTGCGGTGGCCGGCCCCACCACCTGGTTCAGGGTGCGCTGGGCAGAGCGCTGACGCGAGACGTTCTTCCCCGTCGTTGCAGCGATAGTGAGCCCGCCGATCAAACCGGCCAAACCCAGTTCCACCACTCCACTTCCGATGGTCCAATCACGGCGGGACCCGGGCAGTTCCTCAGGCACTAAGTCGTCGAACACTTCGGGCTTCACAAAGTGCAGCACACCCGCGGTGCCAAACACTTGCGCCCACACTGCCGATCGAATAATAGTTTTCCGTTTCATTTAGCCCTTCTGCCCTTCTGCTGTTGGTGTCTATGCACTTGCTCGTGTCTGCCCACGTCAGCTCCTATGTGTTCGCGTTTGCTCGTATCTGCGCGCGCATGTCCGTGTGTCTGTTCGCACCAGTGTCCAACTAGCCCAGCCCCGAACTAGCCCAGTGCTCAGCTAACCCCGACCCGAACTAACTCAGTACCGAACAAACCCAGCGCCCAACTAACCCAGCGTCGTGCGCCCAGCGAATGCCCGCGACAGCGTGAGTTCGTCAACGAACTCCAAGTCGCCGCCCATCGGAATCCCCGAGGCCAAACGGGTGACTTTCAAGCCCGGGAAGTCCTTGAGTAACCTGCCGAGGTAACTGGCCGTTGCCTCGCCTTCGGTATTGGGATCGGTGGCGATGATCACTTCCTCGATCTCAGGAGCGGGATCGTAGACCACCTCTTCGCCCTCTCCCGGGCGGGCCACGTCATTGAGAACACCACCGATTCTTTGGACCAGCGGCGTCACATTAAGTTCTTTTGGCCCAACCCCTGCCAGCGGGTCCAAGGCTCCGCCGAGCACGTGGTAGCGCCCGCGGTATTCGGCCGTGCGCTCGATGACTTGAATGTCCTTGGACTCTTCCACCACGCAAATGATGGATTTATCGCGCGAGGAATCCGCGCAGATCCGGCAAATGTCCTCTTGCGAGATGTTGTGACAGATACGGCAGAACGCCACCCCGTCTTGCAACCTACCCAATGCCTCTTGGAAGCGCCGTAGGTCTTCCGATTCGACCTCCATGAGGTGCAGTGCAATGCGCTGCGCACTTTTGGGGCCGATGCCGGGCAGGCGCGAGAACTCGTCGATGACGTCCTGCAGCGGTCCTTCGAACAATTAGAAACCCATGCCGTTCAGGCCCTGGGACAGAGGTCCCATCTTTTCCTCGGCAAGCGCCTGTAGCTTCTTGTTGGCATCCTGGAATGCGCCCACGATGAGGTCCTGCAGCGTTTCAACGTCCTCTGGATCGACGACCTCTGGTTTCAGGGTGAGGTTCTGAACCTCGCCGCCACCGGACAGGGTCAGGGACACCAGGCCGTTGCCCGCGGTGCCTTCTACGGAGGAAGCAACGATCTCGCGTTGCGCTTCCTGCAGCTGAGCCTGCATCTGCTGTGCCTGCTGCATGAGCTGGTTCATGTCTGGCTGAGTCATAGCCACGCCTTTCGTTAAAAGTTTGCGTTTACCCGAACTACTGTACCGATTGCCTCAGACATCGTCCCCTGCATCGCGCGCATGTTCGCTGCCAGCATGCGCAATCGGGCGCGGCCCCGCCGCGAAGGGTCTGTCTTCTGCTGTGCCTTCCTATCGCACACGCTCGCCACAACCTATCGCACGCGCTCGCCGCAACCTATCGCACACGTTCGCCGCCCAAGTGCTTCTCAATGAGCTCACCCGCTACCTCCAGGGGTGTGCGGTGATCCAATTCGCCACGCTCACCGCGGCCGAGCTCCTCAAGGATCTCCTCTTCCTGCTTCCGCCGCAGCTCTTGCTCGCTGGCTGGTTGTGCTGGTCGCGCTGATTGCCCGGGCTGGGAGCCCTCGCCATTGCCATTTCCGTATCCCGCACCGGGGTGCGGTTGGTCGTTGCCGTTCGGGGGGTTGGCCGTCTTATCCACCGACGCCCCGCTGGCCGCCCCACCCCCGTAGAAATTGGGGTCGGGTGGTCCACTTTCCCATGGGTCCTCAGGCGGTTCATCAGGCAAAGGAACCCCATTAAAACCATTGGCTCGGTTGTAGTCCTGCGTGGACCGCATCCGGTCCATTCGCGCGCGCCAGCCGGTTGGCTCACCCTGGGGTTGTGTGGCGGGTTGTGCAGCAGACTGTGTGGAGCCCTCCGCACCCGGTGCACCGTTAGGCGCCGACCCGAACTGTCCCTTTCCTTGAATGGCCCCATGGGTTGCGTTCTCCGAGCGCGCCGCGGAGTGCGCTGGTCCGCGCGCTTCGGCCATAGCGCGGGCACGCTCAAGGGCGCTGACTGGACCTGGTTCATGTGGCCCATTGGCTTCCGCGGGAGCGTCTTCTGCAGCGGTGTTTGATTCCGTGAGACCACGGTGTTCCGCGGGAGCGCTTACATGCGCCGGTCCCGAGTCCGCAGGATCGTAGTGCGCCGCGGGGTTCGCTCCCTCGGGATCGTCTTCTGCAGCGATGTTCGATTCCGCGGGAACGCTTACACGCACCGGTCCCGAGTCCACAGGATCGTAGTGCGCCGCGGATCTCGCTCCTGCAGGGTCGCTCTCGTCGGCGGAATCCGATTCCGCGGAGGCCGCTTTGACCTCGCGGTTATCCTCACCCGCGGGAACGCTTTGCCCCGTGGAGGCAATCACTCGAATTGCCTGGCCCGACACCGTTTGCGCTGCTTGCACCAATACAGCAGCATTCGCACTGTTGTTGAGGTAATTCGCCAGCGCTCCTGTGTGGTGTTTCACGTAGAGCTTCCGTGATTCAACCGGGGACGGTTGCTCGGGATAAGGCTGAGCATCACGCGCAGCCACCCATGTCGAGAGGTGCTCCGCCTTCAATTGCTCCAGGAGTGCTTGCCACAACTCGCCTGTATGTGAGATACCCGCCTTCGGGGCAGGCTGCGCACCAGTATCGGGCGCAGCAGTCGAGGAGGCGACCGTTCCATATTCATCGGGCGCAGCAGCCGAGGAAGCAACCGTTCCATCCCCATCGGGCGCGGCCTCCATGGCCACGGAATCGTTCGGCGCTGGGTCCCTAGGTGCTGCATCTATGGGCGCCGCATCGGTACGTGCCTCATCTGTAGGTGCCGCATCGGTACGTGCCTCATCTGTGGGCGCCGCATCGGTAGGTGCTGCCAAGTGTTCACCACTGGAGGCACCGTCTTCGGGTGGTGCCGATTGTTCACCGCTCGACGCAGCACCGTAGGGTTCTGCCCGTTGCTCAACGGCAGGGTCAGCATTAGGCCCAGACGGTTGATCGGATGTGCCTCGGTGTCGATCGAGAATCTCGCGCGCATGACGCGCTTGGGCCAGCACATCATCCTCACCCGGCCCCGGCGCGCCACTCGTTCCAGACGCATCTGGCGCAACAGACTTCGCGACCTGCTGCTCCACCTGTACCGGCTGGGCCTGTTGCCGTTGCAACTGCTCCTGCTCTTCACGGGCCTCACGGGCCTCGCGCTCGCGACGGTCCTTCGGGCGCTCGTATCGGGGCCGGGGTGTATCCCCACCAGCCGCCCCTGCAGCACCGGCCCCCGCACCCGGAACAACAGCGCCCGAACCGACCGCACCAGCACCCCGGCTGGCACCAGCACCGGGTACCTGCAACCCACCGCCACGCTCCAGTTGCTCCACGCGCTGCGCCAAGGATTCGACGGTCATGCCCGCTGCCGGCAAAGCCATGCGCGCACACATGATCTCCAGCAACAACCGTGGCGCCGTAGCCCCGCGCATCTGCTGCAAGCTCTCATTCACCAAGGCCGTGCATCGCGTGAGTGTTGCCTGTCCCAACTGCTGCGACTGCTCTAGCAATCGCTCTTCCACGTCCTTCGGCGCGTTCACCAGCCCCCTGCTCACCGCATCGGGAACCGCGAACACCATCAGCAGGTCACGGAACCTATCCAATAGATCCTCAGCGAATCGGCGCGGGTCGTAGCCAGCATCGATGACCTCATCCACCACGGTGAACAAGCCCGCTTGATCCTGGTCTGCCAGGGATTCGACGGCTCTATCGATCAGCGTGGCGTCGGTCATACCAAGTACCCCAACGGCGCGCTCGTAGGTCACCCCGTCGGGCCCCGCACCAGCCAGCAATTGGTCCATGATGGACAGGGAATCACGTGGGGATCCGCCACCGGCCCGGATCACCAGCGGGTACACGGCTTCCTCCACCGGCACGCCCTCGCCCGAGACCACACTTTCCAACAGCCCGCGCATATCCGGGGGAGTCAGCAATCGGAACGGGTAATTGTGCGTACGCGAACGGATGGTCGCCAGCATCTTTTCCGGCTCGGTGGTGGCGAAGATAAAGATCAGGTGCTCCGGTGGTTCCTCCACGATCTTCAGCAGCGCATTGAAACCCGACTGGGAAATCATGTGAGCCTCGTCGATGATGATCACGCGATAACGCGATTCAGCAGGCGCGAAAAATGCACGTTCCCGCAGATCACGCATATCTTCCACACCGTTGTGCGTGGCCGCATCAATTTCCGTGACATCCAAGTGCCCCGCCCCACCAGGCGCCAGAGCCCGGCATGAATCGCACTTGCCACACGGCGTGGAGGTGGGCCCCTCCACACAATTCAATGACCGCGCCATGATGCGCGCCGAAGACGTCTTGCCACAACCACGGGGGCCGGAGAACAAATAAGCATGGTTAATCCGGCCACTGTCCAACGCTGTGGAAAGCGGTTCTGTCACATGCGCCTGGCCGACCACTTCCGCAAACGTGGACGGGCGATATTTCCGGTAAAGAGCCACGCCCCTAACACTACAGCCGGCCCGCGACATCCCACCCAATCCAATCGATGAAGTGGGCTACGCGCAGCCGACTCTTACCCTTTCTACCTCCAGGGGTTGTGCAGGTCGGCTCCTGTTTCCACGAGCTTTTGTTGAAGTTTATCGACGCCCTGCTGCTCCGCGATATCTAGTTCCTCGTCAGTTAACATCACCAGCTGCACGGGGAGCGTAAGGCGTCCGGGGTGGGTAAACTCCACCGCCGCGCCAAAGCCTTCTTGTGCTTCCTTAGAACGGCGCCCGGCGGTGGCTACCTCGTGCAAGTGCGGTACGCCATCTTCCCAGAGGAACGGAACGACCAGTAGACCGTGCTTGGCCGTCATTGTGGAGTCCAGCGAACTGGCCAATTCAGGCAAAAGCAGTCCGGGTTGGGGACTGAGGGTAAATGGGTCCTGGGAGATCATTGCCGCGACCCCCGAGACCAAGTGAGCAGCCCGATCGGTATGCCCGCGTACGACTGTAATGTACTCGACGCGCAGGTCGGAGCCGTCCTCGGTCTCCAGGCCCGCTTCGATGCGCGCCGCGTCCGTCGTCATGGCGACCGTCTCCGCGGAGCTGTCGGCGTCGGAACCAAGATGGACCTGAAGCACCGTGAACTCCGGAAACGATTCTGCGATCCGGTGAGTGAAAGCCTGCGCCCCCTCGGGTAAAAGGCCCTCGGCCCAGTGGAGAGTCTCTTCAGTATTAATTCTTGCCCTCCCCTTCAGTGGCGAAAACTTCCGGCTTGGATTCGGCGGAGGTGGACCCGTGAGCCTGGGTAGCGCCTTGTCCGTGGTCAGCGCCGTTTTCCAGCGCTTCGATCGTCGCCTTCAGCACGCAGATGGCGAAGACCGTCATTGCGGTATCCAACTGATCCAGCGGCGGCATAGAAGGAGCTAGGCGCAGGTTGCGGTCGTTGGGGTCCTTCTTCAATGGGAAAGTCGATCCAGCTGGGGTAAGGACTACTCCGGCCTGTTTCGCCAGTTCCACGGTACGGGCCGCGGTTCCATCCACGAGGTCCACGGAGATGAAGTAGCCACCTTCCGGGCGGGTCCACTGTGCAACGTTGAGGCCGCCCAGGCGATCATCCAAGATGTCCAGAACGCGCTGGAACTTCGGAGCCAGGGAGCTTGCGTGCTTGCGCATCACAGCGCGCACCCCGTCCACGCTGCCGAAGAACTGGGCGTGCGCCAGCTGATTGACCTTGTTTGGACCGATACCCCGGACGTTAGCGATGGATTTGTACCAATCCAGGTTTTCGGAACTGGAGGCGAAGAACGCCACTCCGGCACCCGCGAAGGTGATCTTGGAAGTGGAGGACATGAACCAGAAACGGTTGGGGTTCCCAGCTTCCTCGGCAAGCTGCAGGATATTGACAACCGGTGGGAATTCGTCGGTCAGGGTGTGCACCGCGTAGGCGTTATCCCACACGATGCGGAAATCAGGTGCGCCGGTCTCCATGTCGGCTAGGGCGCGGCAGACATCCCCGGAGTAGATAGCCCCTGTCGGGTTAGAGAACATGGGCACGGTCCACATGCCCTTGACTGCAGGATCCTTTACCAGTTCACGCACCGCATCCATATCCGGACCTTCGTCGGTCATGGGGACAGTGAGCATCTCGAACCCGAAAAGTTCAGTGATGGAGTGGTGGCGATCGTAACCCGGTACAGGGCAAATCCACTTCACCTTGTCCCCTGTGGCGGCCTCGGCAGACCAAGGCCGCGGGGAATCGTTGTTGCCGAAAGTGTAAGACCAGCTGATGAGATCAAACGCGATGTTAAGGGAGGAAGAATCGCCGGCGATCACGTTGCCCACCGGCAAGCCCAACGTATCGGCCCAGATTTGGCGAATATCCGTGATGCCTAAAAGACCACCGTAATTGCGGGTATCCACGCCGTCCGAGGTGGTGAAATTGCCACCAGGCAGGGAAAGCAGATCGGTGCTGAAGTCTAGCTGCTCTGCCGATGGCTTCCCGCGGGTCAGATCCAGCTTCAACCCTTGGTTCTTGAGCTCTTCATATTCCTGATTGACCTGGTCCTTGAGGTTGAGGAGTTGGTCTGCATTTACGTCCGTGATCTGCATGCCGAGCCTTCCTGTTCGGGGATTTCCGGGTAGTCACATGGCCGAGGCGGGGGATGCTACGGCGTGATTGTTTGCCGAGGCGCTTATCCGCTGGAGCTTTTACTCAATCCATAGTAGCGACACGGAGGCGGCCGCTAAATGCTGATGCACACGAAAAGTTGGTGCTGGGCATAACTCGCGTTTGCGATACACACCCCAATTCGATACAGCCACCCCACCCTAGGCGACCGAACAAGGCATAAAAAGGGGACCCCGCGCACCCGTTAGAGCTCGTTGACCCTTGCTGCATTCCTGCCCTGGGGGAGTTCACAAGATACACGCCACGCGGAATCCACCCCACAGCCTAGCGCACCGCTACCGGAAACTACAACGGCCCACCTCATCCTTATTCTTTCTCCTTGCCGTCATCCTTTCTTAGCAGCCCAAGCGCCCACCTACCCCGCGAAACGGCCCATCCCATCCTTATTCTTTGCCCTCATCCTTCCGCGGCACCCCAAGCGCCCACCTACCCTGCGATTTGTACATAAAGGGGCCCGTTGTGTACGCTTTCCGGTGAACGACGGACGCGCTTTTTGCACGCTCGTTTTGTTTTGACATGGAGGATTCGACTAGCGGCCTATGTCACACGCCTGGAACGCGTGCGGGAGTCACATCCCTCAGGGGTTCAAATCCCCTATCCTCCGCAGTTCGAAAAGACCCGGTTCAGCATTGAACCGGGTCTTTTCTTTCCCAAACCATCTTCCTCGCAAGGGCTGAGCTTACCCACGCGCCACAACGCTCCCATCGCTACCCATGCGCGCGCTACCACAAACTACGCACACCAGCAGCCCAAACCACGCACACCAGCACTCTCATAGCGCACTACTCACGCCCCACCCTTTCCACAGCAGTTTTTGATTGACATATCACGCATACTAAAGTCGTATTTCATGCAAAACGAACCACTCGCAGGGTTACCGCTGCATTTGCCGCTATCAGTACCGCATTTCTGGCCTTCCTGGCCGCTCCAGTTGCGCACGCCGCGCCCGCAGCACCCAATAGTGCTGTCATCTTCGGCGATAGCTTGCTGGCTAACCCCACCATCCCTGATTACATCACCAGTCATATCAACCCTCGTGATCCACGAGTGAAATCGACCCTTTCCGGTTGTGCCACAGACGATGTCGCCCGGCGCGGATTCGCAGCCCGCACAGGAAAGCCAACCTATTCCTACACATGCGCTGGCGCCTCCTTCGTTACGGTTGGCCAGCATATTTCCCAGCAAATCAACCTCGCCATTGCCCAGGGCAAACTGGGGCGTCAAACTTCTACGGTCATCATCTTGGCCGGAGCCAACGATACTTACCCTCGTATTATTGGCCAGTCCCAGTCGGTTTCCCGCGTGATCCAAAACATCGAGCCCGCTGCCGTCCGCGCTGTCAACCGTGTCCGCGCAGCCGCACCGAATGCGAAAATCAAGGTAGTGGGCTACCCAACCGTTGCTGCACCGAATGGTGGCAGCTGTGTAATCGGGCAGCTTCCTCCGCAGGTATTCGACTCCCGCGTTCCCCAGGTCGAACGTGCAATGGAGGCCATGGGAAACCGCGTAGCGGCGCGCACGGGCGCACAGTATGTTTCCCTCAAAGCTGCATCCCGCGGACACGACTTGTGCTCGCGCGATCCTTGGTTGGCACCCCTGGTCGCTTCGCCGAAACCCGCAAACATCCCCTTCCACCTGACACCGAATGGAATGAACGCGGTAGTGTCGAGGATGGCCCACTAAGCCAACCGGCCTGCACGGGCGCCCCACCGGGCGCCGCATCCTTCCAGGTTGTGGCCGGTGCATCACCACAAAGACCAAGGAGTGAACAGCAAAAATGGCAAAGCTCGAAGGTAAAAGCATCGCAGTCCTCGCAACCAACGGCTTCGATGACGATGAGTTCAACTCGCCCATCAAAACCGCTCTGAACGAGGGCGCGAAGATTACCGTAATCAGCCCTAACGGCGACGAGATCGAAAGCAAAAAGGGCGCCAAGGCCAGCGCAGACGCTTCTACTGAGGACTCCCGCTCCACCGAATTTGATGGCATCATCCTCCCCGGTGGCACTGGTAACGCCGACAAACTCCGTATGGACGAAGCCGCCGTTGAGATCGTCAAGAAGCACGTCGAGGCCGGCAAGCCACTCGCTGTTATCTGCCACGGGGCGTGGATTCTTACCGACGCCGACGTGCTCCGCGGTCGCACCCTCACCTCGTACCCTTCGCTGCAGACTGACTTGAAGAATGCGGGCGCTACCTGGGTTGACGAGGAGGTCCACGTGGATAACGGTCTGGTCTCATCCCGTACCCCGGAGGACCTCGAGGCTTTCAACGCGAAGCTAGTCGAGGAATTCGCAGAAGGTAAGCACTAACCCCCTACACAAGGAATCTCGATGTCCCTGAACTCGCAAACCCTTACCCGCCTGACCCTCGGCGCTTTCATGACTTACGCCGGTACCGGCCACCTCACCTTCCTGCGCAAGGAGTTCCAGGCGCAGGTACCCGGTTGGGTGCCGGTAAATAAGGACCTCGTCGTTCTCGGTTCGGGCGTGGCGGAAATTGCCCTGGGCGCGTCGCTTCTCGCCCTGCCCCGTCACCGCAAGCTGACGGGCACCGCGCTGGCCGCGTTCTACGCCGCAATCTTCCCTGGCAACATCGCCCAGTACGCGGAACGCAATAATGCGTTCGGGCTGGACACCGATGGCAAGCGCCTCGCCCGCCTGTTCGGGCAGCCGGCGCTGATCGCTGCGGCGCTGTGGGCTGCGGGGCTTCCAAAACCCGCTGAGAAGTAACACCACAGGGGCTGGAATCTCCCGAGTGTTCGAGCCCAAACGCGACCAGTGTCTGGCCCAGCATATAACCTATTCCCATGATTACAGGCGCGTTGAAAAACCAGGTAGATACGATCTGGGATGTTTTCTGGTCGGGTGGTATTTCTAACCCGCTCACGGTTATTGAACAGTTCACCTACCTGCTTTTCATGCGCCAGCTTGACGAGCGCCAAGCGAACATTGACTTCCAACGGAATTTGGGTTTGGAACCAGATGATGTGGATGTGTTCCCGGAGGGCAAAGAACACTTGCGTTGGCGCAACCTCATGGAGATCGCCGACGGCACCCAGCGCCGTGAGGTAATTGTTAAAGACGTTTTTCCGTTTCTGCGGGAGCTTGGTGGCTCAGGCTTCGGCCAACACATGAGCAACGCCACCTTCGGCATAGAGAACTCCGGAACTCTTCTCCGCGTAATGGAAAAGATCAACGATCTGCACTTTTCCAATAGGGACATCGCCGGCGATCTCTACGAATACATGCTGTCCAAGCTTGCCACCTCGGGCACCAATGGACAGTTCCGCACCCCTAGCCACATCATCGATTTGATGGTCGAGCTCATGCGCCCGGCCCCGAAGCATCGTGTGATTGATCCCGCTAGTGGTACTGCTGGATTTCTCGTGGCGGCGGCCAAGTGGACACGCACTCACCACGCAGATGAACTCATCGATATCCGCACACGCGATGCCTATACCGCATCGGGTCTCACGGGCTTCGACTTCGATTCCACCATGGTCCGCATCGCGGCAATGAACATGTTTATGCATGGTTTCGAGGATCCCAATATCAGTTACCGGGATTCTCTCCAGCAAATCCCTGACGAGGATACAGAGGCATTCGACATTGTCCTGGCCAATCCACCTTTTTCGGGCAGCATCGATGCCCATAGTCTTGACCCGGAGCTGGCGGGTTTGGTCTCTTCAAAAAAGACGGAGCTCCTATTCCTTGCCCGGTTTTTGTCGTTGGTCAAGCCGGGCGGCCGAGCTGCAGTTATCGTCCCGGAAGGAGTGCTTTTTGGTTCAACGAAGGCACACAAGCAGATCCGAAAACACCTTATCGAGGATCAGCGTCTCGATGCCGTGATCAAACTCCCGTCCGGCACATTCAAACCGTACTCGGGTGTGTCCACCGCGATTCTGTGCTTCACCCGCACCGACCGTGGCGGTACCGACGACGTGTGGTTCTATCAGGTCGCTGCTGACGGTTACTCCCTGGACGACAAACGCACCCCGCTTCTCGAAGCCAACCTGTTGGGCCCCACTCCTACTGATCGACTGTTTGACCCTAATAATCCCGAAGAAAGGCTAACCCCGGTAGCCCTCAGCATCGAGCAGCACACAAGCAATAACTTACCCGACGTGCTGACTCGCTGGAATGAGCGCACCGGCGCCGAACGTGACCGCGCACGGACTGAGCAGTCCTTCACCGTGCCGATAGAAGAAGTCCGCGATGCAGGATACGACTTGTCCATGAACCGCTACAAGGAGATTGTCTTCGACACAGAGGAAACCCGCGACCCGTTGGAGATCCTCGCCGAGATCAAAGGGCTTGATGCGGAGATCTCTTCCGGGTTGGACAAGTTGGAAGCATTGCTGCGGGAGGGTGAACAGCGATGAGTGCAGGTCATGAATGGCCGACGGTGAAGCTGGGGGATGTGCTTACACCAGTTCGAGAGTCTGAGTTTTTTCCGAACCCAGGTGCTGAAAGGTTCGTTACCGTGAAGCTTCACGGCCAAGGCGCGGTTGAGAGGGGCATTTCAGCAGGGAAGACACCGGTGGCGTTCACGGGGTTTCGAATTCAAGCAGGTCAATTCATTTACTCGCGGATAGATGCGCGAAATGGTGCCTTCGCCATCGTCCCATCAGAACTCGATGGCGCTGTAGTTTCAAAAGACTTTCCCGTTTTCGAGATCAATGAAAGAAGATGCTCACCTAGATATCTTGAACACTTTGCCCGCACTGGTAGGCTCACAGCGAATGCCAAAGCGTTCAGCCAAGGCGCGACCAACCGCCAACGAATTAAAGAGAAAACACTTCTGCGCTTTAAGTTCCCCCTCCCTCCACTCCCCGAGCAGCGGCGTATTGCGGGGATTCTTGGAAAAGCCAGCGCCTCAGTCACCTCCCGGCAAACCCTCCACTTTAAAATGAATGAGTTGCGAGATAGATCCTTCAATAGATTTCACACGAAACACACGCAGGGTTCTACCCCAATTTCTTTCAAAGATCTCGTGCTTCAAATCGAAAATGGAAGGAGCCCAGTCTGTGAAAGCCGAGAGGCTGAGAAAGATGAATGGGGAATTCTCAAACTGAGCGCGGTCACTTCCGGGGAATTCAAGTCGCATGAAAACAAAGCCCTTCTTCAAGACTCCAACGCATTGAAAAATTTTGAAGTCCACCCGGGAGACCTGCTTATGACTAGGAAGAACACCCCTGAATTAGTTGGTGCGGTTGCCTTAGTCCGGAAAACTAGAGGTCGTTTGCTTCTGCCCGATCTGATTTACCGTCTGCGCCTCAACCAAGAGTTAGTGGAGGCAGAGTACTTCCGAGCACTTCTGATGAGTGCACCCGTTAGAGCCAGGATTAGAGCACTAGCAGGTGGTTCATCACAGAGTATGTCCAATATTTCCAAACAGCGCCTCAACCAGCTCGTCATGAGCATCCCACCTTTGAGCGATCAAAGAGAATTCGTTTTACAGTCTGAAAAGATCTACCGGTTGCAAGATAGAAATACCGAAGCACTCAAGCTTACCCAGGAACTCCACGCCTCCCTCGCCGCGCGGGCTTTTTCAGGCCAATTGTAGGGGGCAATTGGCCATCCCTTCGAACCTTTGCTCGAGCGAATCCCCAACGTGGTCGGGGTAACCGGCTAAAATTTACGCAGAACTTGCACGACAAACCGATGGAGTTTCCATGACTCACACGATCCCGCCCAGCAACTTCGGGTTCGTGGGCCGCGTGTGGCCAGCCCTACTCAACGACTGTGTACAAGCAGAACGCAACGCACTGAACAACCCAGTCGTTACATGTTTCTACGCACGGCGTGTACTCGAGCGCCTCGTCAAACACATCTGGGAGTTTCGTGCGCTTGGCTCAGTCGTAGACGGCTCCACCTTCGGGCGCCTCAAAGACAACCGCTTCACTGCCGTCGCCACCACCGCCCAACTGGACAAGATGCACTATATACGGTTGCGAGGAAACGACGCGGTCCATGACGGCGCCCGACCTGTCACACCCCAAACCGCCCAAAAAGTGGTGGCCCAACTTTTCGACCTCCTCGCATGGGCCACTGCCCGGCACTCTGCAAATCCCAGTGCGCAACCACACGCACCCTTCAATCCACAAGCATTAGAGGCAACACAGACAAGCGCGCAACTAAACCAAGCGCAAGTGAAGAAGCTCGCCGCAGACCTCGAGGCAAAGGATGCCGAATTAGACAAAACCGCCCTGCTACTCAGTGAAGCAGAACAGGCACGCCTCACCCAGGCTGAGCAACACGCGGAAGAACGCGCACTCTTCGCACAACGTAGTGCCAAAGCAGAAGAACAACGCGCAGCCACTGAGGCCGAACTCGCAGCAGCACGCGAACAGCTCACCCGCCTTCGCGCTGAACGCGATGCTGAGATCGAGCGATTGCGATCCGAACTTCGCGACGAACTCGCCGCCAAGGCAGGCACCGGTGCAGCGCCCACACTCGCACCGACCATTAGCGAAAGCGAGACTCGCCGCGATCTTATCGACCCGATGCTCGCCGCGGCAGGATTCTACATTGACAAAAATGTCACCGTCGAACACCCCGTTCACGGCATGCCGGTATCCGCCGAAAGCCCCCTTGGTAACGGGTACGTGGACTACGTTCTCTGGGATGATGACGGCCTGCCGCTCGCCGTAGTTGAAGCCAAGCGCTCCGGTGCAAGCCTCACCGACGGGGCCGTACAAGCACGTCTCTACGCTGATTGCCTCGAGACCAAGCACGGTCGCCGCCCCATCATCTTCTGCACCAACGGCCACCTCATCGAGATGACGGACGACCGTGCAAACTTACCCGGCAGTGGCCGCGGCTACCCGACTAGGCCCGTCGAAGGTTACCCCACGGCGCAGCAACTGCGCCGGATGATCAACCGCCGTAACACACGCTCAGCCCTGTCCACTGCGCTCATCGACCCTCAGATCGCGGGACGAGACTACCAACAGCAAATGATCCGGCGCGTCACCGAATCTTTCGAGGACGACTACAAGCGCCGAGCTTTGCTAGTTATGGCAACAGGCACGGGTAAAACCCGCGTTGCCGTTGCAACTGCGAAACTATTACGGGAATCCAATTGGGTGGGTAACGTACTCTTCCTCGCAGACCGCACCGCGCTGGTGGATCAAGCGCACGACAATTTTGTCGACCTTTACCCTGAATCCGCCCCCGTGAACGTACTGCGCAAACCCGACGGGGTAGGGGGTGTCTACATTTCGACGTATCAAACAATGATGGGGCTGATCAACGACGACGGAAATACGCCAGCACAGTTCCGCCCCTTCGATTTCGATCTAATTATCATCGATGAGGCCCACCGCTCTATCTATCGCCGTTTCAAGCGCATCCTTGATTACTTCGACGCCTACGTTCTAGGCCTCACCGCCACCCCCAAAGCGGAAGTACACCGCAACACATACCAACTCTTCGACATTGACGACAAGGACCCCACCGGCTCCTATACCCTAGAGCAGGCCATCGAAGACAAGTACCTGGTCCCACCGCAAATTCTCGCCCAAGACTCCCTGTTCTTGCGCAGTGGGATGCGCTACGACGACCTCAACCCCGAAGAGCAGCAAACTTGGGATGCAGCTGAATGGGGGACCGATGAAGACGGTAACCCCCTCGACCCACCAGATGGGGTCACTGCCGCAGAGATTAATTCGCGCCTTTACAACCGTGACACGATCCGCAAAGTCCTCAAAACCCTCTTCGATGAGGGCCTCAAACTCGAAGGTGGCGATCGCCTCGGTAAAACGATCATTTTTGCTCGAACCCAGCAGCACGCGGCCTTGATCAAGCAAGAGCTGGACACTACTTTCCCCAAAGCCGCAGGTGAACGGGCTTCCGTAATTACGCACTCCACCCGGTACGCGAGCACCGAACTCAAACGTTTTAAGAACCCCGCCAGCAGCCTTGACATTGCGATCAGCGTGGACATGCTCGATACCGGCGTGGACGTACCCGAAGTACTCAACCTCGTCTTTTTCAAACCCGTTTACTCATCCACCAAGTTCTGGCAGATGATGGGCCGCGGCACACGCTTGCGCCCACACCTTTTCGGAAACCTGCTGCATAAAGATAAATTCCGGGTCTTTGACTTCTGTGGCAACGTGCAGTTTTTTATGGACCATCAACCCGAAGACACCGGTCTTACACGTCAAATATCCCTGTCGGAAAAGCTGTTTCTTAGCCGTGCCACTCTCATTTCGCTTCTCGGTCGAAGCGATGAAAATACGTTACCGCAGTTCCAGAACGAACTAGCAACGTACCTCCATGAAAAGGTTCAGTCGATTTCTCTCGGGAATATCCACGTTCACCCCCGCGACCGCCCATTTTTGGAGCACTTCCGTCGGCGCGCGTCCTGGGATAACCTGACCGAGGAAAACGTGGAGGAGCTCGGCGAGCATATCGCACACCTTCCCATGAAAACCCCAGAAGCAAAAGAATCTGCGAAACGCTTTGACCTACTCATTCTGCAGCTCCAGCTCAGCCTCCTCGTCGAAAACGGGTCCTGGTCAAAGAACCGGCAAAAGGTTGAATACATCGCCGAGGAGCTCATGGGAGTATCCGACGAGCTACCCTTCGTCGCCGCAGTGCGCCCCACTCTTGAAGCTCTCATAAGCTCCGATTGGTGGGACGGGGTCACCATTACAGAACTAGAATCGGTTCGCCGCGAACTCCGGTCACTGGTGGAATACATACCACGTCATAAACGCCAAGTGGTCATCCTAGACGTCGAAGATGAATTTGGAGACATTGCGGAGGTAGACATTCCACTTGAAAACGCGGCTGTCGACGTCAACCTCAACCGTGTGGAAAATGAGTTGCGCTCTGCCTTGCAGCAGCACCGCGATTCACTCGCTATGCAGAAGCTTCGATCTGCACGGCCCCTTACCCCCTCCGATGTTCGCGAATTGGAAAGGATGGTCGCTGATATAGGTCTGAAAGGTATCGCCGAAGTACGCAAAAACCTAGGTGGAGATACAATTCCTGCTTTCATACGTCGCTTGGTCGGTTTGGACGAAAGCGCTATGAAAGCCGAATTCGCCGAGCTTCTTGAGGGGTCAACCCTCACGTCTCACCAGATCGGTTTCATTCGTTACGTGGTCAAGGTATTAGTGACTAACGGCGGATTGACAATGCAGGAAGCCGCTAGCGAGTCCTTCTACCCTTATGGACGCGCCGCGGATTTATTCAGAGGCAACCAGACTGTGATCGTTAACCTGATGAACAAACTGGAACGCATCAACTCCACCGCCAACGTCAGCTAGCGTTCCTCCCCGTCGTAAAAAGACAAGCCACCACCCCAAAACAACGAGCCCTCCCTCGTCGTAAAATCGAGCAGCCGGCAGCGTTTTGAGTGAAATGAGCCTCTCCCATGTCCACCTCAAGGGGCCCGGGGACTAATAGGAGCCAAGCCCCACTAACGACGGGTCAGGACGGTAAGTGCTTTCCGGTTAGCGAAAACCTTGCTTCGCCCTACTTTCCTTTCCTCCAACACACCTGCTTGAACCAATTGTGCCAGCCACATAGAGGATGTTTGGCGCCGGGCTAAACCCGCATCGACCAGATCGGTGATTCTCACGTAGGGCTTCACAAAAAGCAACGACGAGAGATCCGCCCCAGCAGTGATGCCCAAGGATCGTATCTGCTTGGAAGTATCCTCCTGCAAACCACGCAGCTCGTTAATCAGAGATGTCGCTGCCTCCGCAGATTCTCGTACTCCGCGCACCATGAATCGAATCCAATCTTCCCAGGCTTTTTCGGCAGTCACCCTCCGCAACAAAGCGTAATAATCGGATTTATTGTCCACGATAAAGCCAGACAAATACAGGACTGGCAACCGCAACACATCCAACTGCATCAGCAATAGGATGTTGAGGATCCTCCCAGTTCGCCCGTTGCCGTCGTAAAAGGGGTGGATAGCCTCGAACTGATAATGCGTCGCAGCCATCAGCACCAATGGATCCAATCCGTGATCACTATAAAGAAAGTTCTCCCATGAAGAGAGGTGCCGCTCAATAACTTCCTTGCCTTCAGGTGGTGTATATAACCGCAGTTGATTTCGGGGATCCCCAATATAGGTCCCTGGGGTCGACCGCACCTGCATGGGCCTACCCGATAATTTGCTGCATACTTGGATTGCGGTCTTCTCTGAAACTGGCCGCATCTGCAGGGAGTCTACGCCCCAGTAGAGGGCCTCTTTGTAATTTAGCGCTTCCTTCGTCGCGGGAGAAGGCGCTGCATCAACCTTCCATTCAGCTTTAAACAGTTCATCGTTAGTTGTGACAATGTTTTCGATCTCCGTTGAGGCCTGGGCCTCCCGCAACGGAATCGTCGATGTAATGATGTCCGGGTTTGGGATCAGACTGCACGCTGTGTTCAGTGCTGATAGCGCCGCACGGGCCTCGATAACGTCTTTGAGTACCGCAGTTGTTTCCAGCACTTCCGCAGGCGGAAGTGCTGGCAAGTCGTTGAATGGGTGATCCGGATGAAACCCCTGAGGCGCTGACATGTACACAGAATAAACATGTCCGCCGGACGTGTCGAAATCTTCGCAAAAAATCGACATATCCCAATCACTCGTGAGGCCCCCGTGAGCATTCTTGCAATCGCCAAAGCAACTGCCTCGCTCGCACTGCCTCTATTCAATACCCGGAACACACAGCTAGCCGTCCAGTCAATACGAATTCACATGCTCCCGAAGCGCGCCGTTTCTATGAACGACGTAAGCGTGAGATCGATCGTGGCGGGTCAAAGCGGGTTTTGGATGCGTCGGAGACACGCGCACGTCGGGGTCGCACCGACTCCAACCGCTCCCACAAATAATCCGCCCCACCATAGAACGAGAACGGTGTTGCGCAACAAGAAACGTCCTACGAGCAGCCCCCTGAGGCGCTGACATGTACACCAAATCGACATGTCCGCCGAACGTGTCGAAATTTTCGCAAAAAATCGACATGTCCCACACATTGGGAGGATGGATCCCAGCGGGGCCGCTTTCCCAACTTCCGGAATCAGCACACACCAGCAACTCCCGGGATCAACACGCAGTAGCTACCTCAGAAATCAACGCGCAGTAGCAACTTCCGGAATCAGCACACACCAGCCCCGCTCAACCGATAGCGTCATGAGGCATGAACGCTCATGATCAAGGCCGCAAGACCACCTCCGCCGCCACCTCCGCCGGCAACTCCCCCATCGGCAACTCCGCCGCAACCTCCGCCAGCTCCCCCATCGACAACTCGGCCGACAATTCCTCTTCCACCTCCGCCGGCAGCTTCCCCATCGGCAACTCCGCCGCAACCTCCGCCAGCTCCCCCATCGACAACTCGGCCGACAATTCCTCCTCCACCTCCGCCGCCACCTCCGCCGCCAGCTTCCCCTCCACCTCCACCTCCGCGCCCCTCACGGACAGCCCCGTCAGCCTCATCAAAGGCGCCGATCCGCAGACCGGCGAGCCCAACGGCATCGCCTACGTCACGCTCAACCGCCCAGACAAGCTCAACTCGCTGACCCTCCCCGTCCTCGATGAACTCATCTCCGTTGCCCGCACCATCCGCCGCGACCGTGCGATCCGCGTAGTCATCCTCTCCGGTGCCGGCGGCAACTTCAGCGCCGGGCTGGACTTCGCCTCCGCCCTCAAATCCCCCGCGAAACTCGCCCGCACCTTCGCACCCCGCCCGTGGCGAGGCACTAATACTTTCCAAGAAGCACCCTGGGCGTGGCGTCGTCTTCCCATCCCCGTGATCGCAGCCGTGGAAGGCTACTGTTTCGGCGGAGGCGTGCAGATCGCCGCCGCTGCGGATTACCGTTTTACTTCCGCCGACGCCTCCTGGTCCGTCCTCGAAGCCAAATGGGGGTTGGTACCCGATATGTCCGGCATCGCTTCGCTGAAGCAAATTCTGCCGATCGATACAGCCAAACGCCTGGCCATGACTGGGGAGATTCTGACGGGCGAAAAGGCAGCAGAGCTGGGCCTGGCCAGTGAAGTTTCATCCGATCCCATCGCTGCCGCGGAGGAGCTGGCCCATCAGTTGATTGCACGCTCCCCAGATTCGGTTGCATATGCCAAGCGCTTGTTCGATGAAACCTGGGCCAAGGGGCCACGCGCAACGTTTTTCAAGGAGCGCGTGCGCCAAGCGCGGTTGCTGACGCTACAGAACACCCGAATCGCGCAGAAGCTGGGGCGGGAAACCAAGTCCATCGGCAATGCCCACAGCAGCGCAGACAACAGGCGATTGACGAAGTTCCTGCCGCGGTCGGTACGATAGACCCAAAACCGCAGTTCATGTGCGCATCAACGCAACGCTACGCGCGGGCTTGTCCCCGACCGGGGATAAGCCCGCACCGCACACCACCCAGCCATAACCGGCAAACCGCGCACATGGAAATAGGACAAACGCCACGTGGACCACAACGCAGGCTCTTGTGAAAGGACGTGTACCAATGACGAATTCCCCCCTCCCGCAGTTAAAATCTGCCCTTTTGCCCAAAGTGAAACGGGAACAGGGAGTATGGGGAGGCGTCGAGGCAAACGAAGAATGGGCCGCAGAGATCAAGCGCTTGAAGGAAGCGCGAAACGCCGTGATCCTAGCCCACAATTACCAAATCCCGGAGATCCAAGACATCGCGGATTTCACGGGGGATTCGCTGGCGCTATCGCGTAAGGCCGCGGAGACGGATGCGGACGTGATCGTGTTCTGCGGTGTGCACTTCATGGCCGAGAGCGCAAAGATCCTCTCCCCCAACAAGACCGTGCTGATTCCCGATGAGGAAGCCGGATGCTCGCTGGCGGACTCCATCAGCGCCGATGAACTGCGCGAATGGAAGGCGGAACACCCAGAGGCTGTGGTGGTGAGCTACGTCAACACCACCGCCGATGTGAAGGCGCTGACGGACATCTGCTGCACGTCCTCCAATGCCGTCGATGTGGTGAAATCCATCGATCCTGATAAAGAAGTCCTGTTCTGCCCCGATCAATTCCTGGGTGCCCACGTGCAACGCGAAACGGGCCGCGACAACATCCGTGTGTGGGCTGGGGAATGCCACGTCCACGCGGGCATCAACGGCGCCGAACTGGCCGAACAAGCCAAGGCCAACCCCGATGCTGACCTATACATTCACCCGGAATGCGGATGCGCGAACTCCGCCATTTACCTCGCCGGCGAAGGCACAATTGAAAAAGAACGCGTGCACATGCTGTCCACCGGCGGGATGCTAGATATGGCGAAAGCGGAAGGAACCACTGGTTCGGACGGACAGGCCGGAAGCACTGGAGGGACGCGCGATACGGGCGCAACCGGAGCGGCGGAAGGCGGTGCCAACAGCTCTGGTGGGCATAATGGCACAGCCGTCACTACCGCACCGCGCGCGTCGCGTACGTCCCGCAAAGTACTGGTCGCGACCGAAATCGGCATGCTCCACCAGCTGCGCCAAGCCGCGCCAGAGGTGGACTTCCAACCGATCAACGACCGCGCATCCTGCGTATACATGAAGATGATCACCCCGGCAGCGCTACTGCGATGCCTTGCCGACGGGATGGATGAAGTTGATGTTCCGACAGAGGTTGCCTCGAAAGCGCGCGCCTCGCTAGAAGCCATGATTGCCATCGGCAACCCGGGAAGTGGTGAATAGTTCATGGCTGCAATTCGGCCTCTCAACGAAAACAACACTCGCGGCCTGATCCGCGCCGCACTGCGCGAAGATCTGGCCTACGGTCCAGACATCACCACACTTGCCACCGTAGATGCCCAAGAGATTTCCGAAGCGCGTTTCCTCACCCGCGAAAACGGTGTGGTCGCTGCACTGGAAGTCATCGGCTGGGTCTTCGACGTCCTGTTGGAAAACGAGCCCGCCTCCGAAGCCGAGGTGGCCGCGCGTGCCGAAACCAGCCCAGAGAGTTCCGCCGCTGAGCGCGCCCTCGCCCGCGAAGCCGCCGGTGTGCGCATCCACCTGCTGGTCAACGATGGTGACCGCGTCCTTCCAGGGCAGGCCATCGCCGAGGTACAGGCGCCGACCCGCCTGCTGCTGACCGCGGAACGCACAATGTTGAATCTGCTCACGCACGCTTGTGGCGTCGCTACAGAAACCCGCCGATGGGTGGATACGGTGGCGGGCACCGGAGCCGAAATCCGTGACACCCGGAAGACCTTGCCCGGCATGCGCGGACTGCAGAAGTACGCTGTTCGCGCAGCTGGGGGCAGCAATCACCGCATGGGGTTGGGGGATGCCGCGATGATCAAGGACAACCACGTGGCCGCGGCTGCGCGCCGAATTGGCGGGACAACGGAACGGGGGAAAACGGCCGGGAAGAGTGTGGCGGCTGGAAGGTCTGCCGTGGCCGACGTGAACGGCGCGACCGGCACCAACTCCGCGGCAGATGCCACCGCCGGCGTAATCGAGGCCCTGCGTGCCATTCGTGCCGATGCACCGCACGTAACCTGCGAGGTGGAGGTCGATACTCTCGACCAGCTCGACGCGCTATTAGCCCTCCCCCAGCCGCCGGAATTGATTTTGCTGGATAACTTCAGCGTGGGTGGAACTATCGAAGCGGTTCGACGCCGCGATGCCGCCCTCCAAGGCCGAGACACCGTAGTCAAGCTGGAATCCTCTGGCGGATTGACGCTGGATGTGGCCCGGAGTTACGCGGAAACCGGAGTGGATTATTTGGCGGTGGGCGCATTGACCCACTCTGTCCGCGCCCTCGATATTGGTCTGGATTACTAGCCCCACCGGGCGAGGGGGTAGTCCGGCAGCGAGTTTAGCGGTTGCGGACAGAGCAGTCGGTTACGAAGAGAGCAGTCGGTTACGAATGCGACCCCCGCGGATCCAACGGGGTCATTTTCCATAGTGGTAGCGGCAACTAGCAATTCGGACTTCGTCATTTAACAATTTATAAATCAACCGATGCTCGTCAGTAATCCGGCGGGACCAGTAACCGGAGAACCCATGTTTTAGAGCTTCTGGTTTGCCGATGCCTTCGTTACCATTTCGCGTGATATCGCGAATGAGGGTATTAATTCTTTTTAACGTTCGCCTATCTTCCCGCTGCCACCATAGATAATCTTCCCAAGCGGACTCATCCCAGACCAGACGGGCCATCTTTAGTCCTCGATCAAACCGTGTTCAGAACCACCCGAGTTTTCCAAACGATCGATCGAATCCAGCAAACGCCGGGCGTTGGCTGGCGAACGCAGCAAATAAGCCGTTTCGCGCAGTGATTCGTAATCCTCTAACGAAACAATCACCACCGGTTCATGGCCGGCCCGCGTAACGATTGTTTCCTCCCGATTATTCACCACGTCGTCCAGCACCTGCGCATAGTTCGCGCGCGATTCAGTGTAACTAATTGTTTTCACAGCGCACCTCCTGTACGGAAAACCGTACATAGGGCGTTAGCCGAGGTCAAGTCCGGGGTTCTCATTGGACCTGCCTTTGACGGTTACGCCCACACGGGCAGGCAGCTGGGGGTAGTTCGGCAGCTCGGGTTAGCTCGGCCGCTTCACGTAGTCCGGCAGCGCTTCCGGCTTCGCGATGGGCAGCTTCTTCGGTTGCATGTCGAGGCCCAGATCCTTCGCGAAGATCAGTCGAGTGGATTCGTAGATCTTCTCGGAATTCTCATTCAGCTCGAACACGCGGGCGCCACGGAGAGTGTGCTGCTGCCACGTTCCATCATGCAACCCATAAGGCGCGAACCCTGTGCCTGGGCAGTAACCCAGTTCAACACCAAAGTAATCACCCTTGTAGCTATTGATGTGGTCGTGCCCGCAGTAGATTCCCAGCACATCGCCGCGGTCGCGGACCGCGCCATAGATACCGGAGTTGAACGAGCCGTAGTACACATCCTCGTTCTTCACACCATCGATGTTGAACGTGGACTTCGCCTTAATGTGGTTGACCTCGAGATGCTTGGCTGGGCCGCCGTACCACATATCGCGGTGCTCATAGGTGGGGATATGGAAGTACATTAAGCTCGGAATTTTCGCCCCGTAACGCTGTTCCGCTGCCTTCGACGCATTGACGTACCATTCCACCTGAGCTGGTCGGATGTAATCGTAGTGTGGAATATCATCGTTCTTTTGCACCGGATCCGCTTCCGGCAAGTAGTTGCCCGAATCCAGTAGCCAGATGCCGAATGTGGCGCGAGCCTGGTCCTTAGCGGAGGCGATGAGCAGGTGGGCGTCGGAATGACCAAAAGGCCGATCAGGTGCAACGGGATTCAAGTTGTGCTTGTACTGGCGAACGAAGTCGGCCATGTGGTGCTCGTAGACGCCGGTGTTCGCGTCCTCGACGGAATCTTCATCGTGGTTGCCGAAAGTGATCGCCCACGGGATGCCGCGGGTTTCCATGGGGAGAACCACGTTGTTGATCGCCTCGTAGACCTGGCGGGGGTTCTGGGGGCCATCGGTGATGACATCGCCGTTAATGAGCGCGAAGTTTGGCTTTTCCTGGTCGAGAACCTTGCCCATGAATTCGATGGTGCGGCGGTCGGTGAGATGATCGTCCTGCGTGTCATTGAATTGAACAATCTTGAAGCGGCCATCGGGCTGGAAACGCAGCGGGAGTTGGGCTGGTGTGCCACTCTCGCCGGGGTTGGCACTGTGGCCTGGCGTGGATGAGCCGAGGCCAGAGCCCATACTGGACCGCATGCTTGAGCCCAGTGCAGACTGTGCTTGAGCTGCGCCGAGGATGCCAGTGGCCGCAGCGGTTGCTGCCAGTGCGGAGCTACCTCCCAAGACTGCGCGGCGACTGACCTTGCGGGCGGGCGTGGGGTTTTCTTGCGACACGGGAGGGGTTCCTCTCCTGGGTGCTAAACATTGGATTGGTGGACAATCGGAGAGGATAGGGGTTGGAGGTTACTGCGATGTTAACGCGGACTTAAATGCTTGGAGGAGCTGTGCTGGGCGGGACGGCGTTGCAATGGGTGTGGCGCGGGGCGGCGGTGCGGGGTGGTGCGGCGCGGCGGTGCGGGGTGGTGCGGTGCGGCGGTGCGCACGACCCTAGGCAGAACTTGCATGGCCATTATCAGGCTCTTTAGCTTCGTTCCCGATGCCCTTGCCGCCGAACCAACTCAGGCTCCAAACCAAGCCGCGGAATCGCACCCTGACCCCTTATCCCCTGGTTTTCCCAAAACCTTTTCGTTTCAAGCCCTGATCAGATGGGCCTCATATTTCTTCATCGACTGGCCCTCGGGCAGCAAGCGTGCACGGAAGGGGGGTCGGGTGTCCGGCCCCGATAAAACGGCGACGAGCCGTGTTGAACTCTAGGCCAAAGGGCCACTCCAAAGATTCTTCCGCGGAACTGAAATAACCTTAGCGTGTGGCCTGTGATTCAAGCCATGTATGGAGACTGTCCCGTCACCTTAAAAGCACGCATTTCAACAGCGCAACCGATTGATCCAGACCTCTATTTCGACCGCTTTCGACAAACAGAATTATCTTGAGGGTTCGTCTGGACAGGTAGGGTTCGCATGGACAGGCAGGAGCTACCACTCAGATGTTTCCGCATCATTGTGGGAGATAAATGACGTCAATTGCTTTCACATGTACGATTCGCAATTGCTCTGCACACGTATAAGTATGCGATTACTAGAATGGATCGTCGATGGAAGCATCTGAAGGATGACCGAATCCCCTATCGAATGCTTTCGACCCGGGATTGCTGGGAATATTCTGGATTCCGAATGGTGGCGGATTCCCCTCGAAAGTGCTTGGCAAATCTCCGTCACGAAGACGCACTAGGAGGCCGGTTAATACCGCTCCACTGCACCGGTTCCCGCGAGAGCTTCTCCGGATCAAACGTGGCCAACGCCCTAGCGAGGACCTCATGTGCGCGGTTCGGCGGGAAACTTGGCGCCCCCGTGCCCACTTCACGCGCCAGCTCGCACACCGCCTGCCGCGCTCCCGCGCCCACAGCATCCCCCAGCGAATCCAGAATCCACCCCAGCGCCGCCGCCGGCGACTCCACCTCGCGCAAGGTCACCGCCCCATCCCGCTTCGCCAGCCTTCTGCCCTCCGGCCCCAAAACCAGCGGGACGTGCACATACTCCACCGGTTCTAACCCCAGCAGATGCGCCACATACGCCTGCCGCGGCGCTGAGCTCAGCAGGTCATCCCCGCGCACGACCTGCCGCACGCCCGACAGGGCATCGTCTACCACCACCGCTAAGTTGTACGCGTAATCATTCGCGTGTCCACCCGCGCCATCATCGCCCTCTTCGTCCGGCGCGCAACCCGGCAGCACGTTGCCACCGCGGCGCAGGACCATGTCATCAACTTCGTCGCGGTACACCCCATCCGTGGCCTGTGCGGAAAAAAGCTCTGCCACCTGCCACGAGTCCACATCGGACGCCAACCGCAAAGCCGGCACCCGCCCTCGTGCACGTAGCTGGTCGCGGGCAGCGGTGCGCTGAGCGCTGCTCAACGAGCGACACGTCCCGGGGTATACTCCCGGCCTCACATGCGGCGCACGGCTAGCCTCCTGGATATCCTTACGCGAGCAATAGCATTCATACACCAGTCCGGCGGCCTGCAGTTTTCCCAGCGCAGCCGCGTAGTGGTTGAGGTTTTCTTGCTGGCTCGCCACCGGGCCGTCGTGGTCTATTCCCAACGACGCCAAGTCTTCCAACTGCCGCGCCGCCGACGTGGGGGAGGATCGCTGCGCGTCGATGTCATCAATGCGCATACGGAAGGCAAGGCCGGCGTGACGTGCGAAAAGCCATGCCAGCACCGCTGTGCGCAAATTGCCCAGGTGCAAGTCCCCGCTAGGGGACGGCGCGTACCGACCGGCGGGGCTGGCAGGAGTTTCGTCCCCGCCTGCAGCAGAAACATTCGGGTCGATGCCCGGGCGAGAGTCCGATGAGGTCATGACTTGCATTCTAGGGTTTCCCTGCACGCGCTACCCGCCCCCTCCGCGTTTCCCCTTCAATCTCCCCGCTCTCCTACTCCCTAACCTCTTCCACCCCGCGCTCCACGTCGAAAAAGCAGAACGAAACGCACCCACAACCCCGCAAAGCAGAACGAAACGACACGACAAACCACAACATCGCGCATCCCATTCTGCTTCT